>CAIXTT010000223.1 GCA_903922455.1 uncultured Bacteroidota bacterium
CGATACAACTGCTCTGCAAAAATCACTCTTACCATTTGATGCGTAAAAGTCATACTGGATAATGCAAGTTGTTCATTTGCTCTTTCCTTTAAATCAGAATGAAATCCATATGCTCCACCTACAACAAAAATTAAATCACCTTGAATAGAAACAAACTTTTTATTTAACCAATTTGCAAATCCTTCCGAACTTAAATTGGATCCGTTTTCATCGAGCAAAACTAAATGATCACCTGACTTCACATATGACAAAATTTTTGTGGATTCCTCTTCAACTACTTCTTGCACTTTTCTTTTTGCTGAAGAGCCCATCTCCAATTCGATAAATTCTACCGACAAATATCGCTTCAGTCGACTTTTATATTCAGACAAGCCTTCCTTAACCCAGCTTCCTACTGTCTTATTTACAAATAATATCTTGATTTTCAATACTTTAATTATTAATTATGAATTTATACTGTTAATAACACAGTTCACTTGATACGAGAGCAATCAAAAAAGCATGTATTTTTGGTAAAATTGGATAATAAATACGATAAAATCATTTTTGGCAAGGAGTTTGCCGTCTAAAGTCGATTATAAAAAATGAAAAACCTTATCTCCATCCTCAGTATTATCATTTTATGTGTTGGACAAACCTTAGCACAAAACGACCTATTAGATGAAATCGCAACTTCGCTTCGTTCAGGTGATGCCCGTTCAGTATCAAGATATTTCGGAAATACTATAGATCTTACGATCATTTCTCAAGAGGAAGTTTACAGTAAAGTTCAAGCAGAACAAATCCTTAAAGATTTTTTTCTTAAGCATCAACCACGCTCATTCACGATTATTCATAAAGGTGAATCAAAAGAAGGTGCACGATATGCTATCGGAAGTTTAGTTACCAATTCAGGTCAGATATACAGAACCTACTTTTACATGAAACAACAAGGAAATACAGCCATTATTCAAGAATTACGATTCATGAAAGAATAAACATCAACAAGATTTAAAAAAGCTGCTTCTATCATTAGAAGCAGCTTTTTTAATTTTAATCCATTTAAATGATTCAGAATTTGCAATTTTGCAAGATATGGAGCTTAGCGAATTTATCAAAGCCTCTTTGGCGGAAGACCTTGGAGATGGTGATCATACTTCACAATCTACTATTCCTTCCTCACAAGTTGGCAAAGCACATTTACTCGTAAAGGATGAGGGTATTATAGCTGGTTTATCTGTAGCTAAAGAAATTTTTAAAATAGTAGATCCTGAATTGATCATCACATTTTTTGCCCAGGATGGTGAAGTAATTAAAAAAGGTCAATTATTATTTGATATTGAAGGAAAAGTACAAAGCATATTAATTGCTGAAAGATTAGTTTTAAATTGCATGCAACGAATGAGTGGAATTGCTACTACTGCAAAAAAATATGTGGACTCAGTTTCTGGAACGAATGCAAAAATATTAGATACTCGAAAAACCACACCACTCCTTCGCTTCTTAGAAAAAGAAGCTGTACGTACAGGAGGAGCACACAATCATCGTTTTGGATTATATGACATGATTTTAATAAAAGATAACCATGTAGATAGTGCAGGCGGAATTCAACCAGCTCTTGAAAAAGCTAAATTATATTTAGAGCGGAAAAATATTTCCATTCCGATTGAAATTGAAACTAGAAATTTAGATGAAGTTAAGGAAGCAGTTAAGACTGGCATTCCAAACAGAATTATGTTTGATAATTTCGAACCAGATCTCATTCAACAAGCTTTATTAATTGTTGATCGGAAAATGGAGACAGAAGCTTCGGGTGGAATCAATTTGAGTAATGTGAGAAGCTATGCATTAACTGGCGTAGACTATATTTCTATTGGAGCTTTAACCCACAGTGTTAAAAGTCTTGACCTTAGTCTTAAAATAGTTAAATGAGTAAAAGTAAAATCTCCAAATTCATTTTAAACCTTTGGCCTATTAAGCCATTCATTCAATTTTCAAAAAGCTTGAAGTTACCAGGATTTGAAGGTTTGCCATTGTATGATGTTGGAGATTTCTTTATACAAAGGTTACGAAACAATGATTTACAAACTCGTGCGCAGTCTTTAGCTTTTAGTTCTTTCCTTGCATTATTTCCAACAATCATTTTTATTTTTACGTTGATTCCCTACATCCCAATCCCTTCCTTTCCTGAAGAGCTACTTAAGCTATTAAAAGATTTTCTTCCTTCTAATACCTATGAAGCGGCGCATGAAACTATTGAAGACATTCTTCTACATCAACGCGGCGGTTTATTGTCTTTTGGCTTCTTCTTCGCACTTTATGTTTCTGCTGATGGAATCATGGCCCTAATGACATGGTTTAACCGGAGCTACCATGGAAAAGAGCAAAGATCAGGATGGAAGAAAAAAATAATGGCTATTGGACTTACGCTCACATTGGCTTCATTCGTTTTTTTAGCCATTGGACTTATACTCACGTTCGAATACATCTATTTTTATCTAGAAGAGAAAAAAATATTCGTCAGCATCATGCAACTTATCCTTATTTCAGCAGGGAAATGGGTGATTTTACTTATACTTTGCTTTTCAGCCATCTCACTTCTCTATTACTACGGTCCGTCAGAAAAAGACAAATTAAGATTTATCTCTGCAGGCTCATCCTTAGCAACGTTACTCATTATCTTAACCTCCTTAGGTTTCAATTTTTTCCTAAATAACTTTGGACAATACAATAAAGTCTACGGCTCCATCGGAACACTTATTGTGATCCTGATTTGGCTTTACATAAACTCTTTTGTATTATTGATTGGATACGAATTAAACGTCTCCATCAAGAAAGCGAATAAAATTATTTCTCTTCCCAATCTGTAACAGCACCTGGAACGCGATCAATTTCTTTCCAGACACCTGCCTCTTTCAATTTTTCAATCACGTAATAATCAACTCCCGTATTCCATTCTTTATATTGCGTCCAGCGCAAATAATTTCCAGAACTAGATACAAGCTTTGTTAAAAGAATTGAAGATCCCACTAATCCTTCTCTACTATCCACATCACAAACATTACGCACTAAAATTTTATAATAATATTCATCAGCGCTTACACTTACATTAAAATCTGAATAATCAAGAATTAATGAAGGAACACTGGCTATCAATGAATAATTTATCTGATCGGTTGACCTGAAAATATCATATCTTAATACAGAATTTGGAAGTGTTACAGGAGGCATCCACTCTGTTAAAACATACTGATTATCAACTACGGTTGACCGAACCACATCAACAAACTGCTCCGAAACTAAACTGGTTGGCGTTGCAGAACTCGGGTTACTCCAAGAATCATATATCGCATCTCCACAAACTGCAATTGCTTTCACTTTATAAATATACTCATAAGGACAAAAAGTACTTGAATCTAAAAAATTAAAAGTAAGAGTATCAACCAATCCAATAGAATTTAGAGCGCCACCATGATCTTGTCTAAAAATTTCATACCCAGAAATTGAACATCCTCCATAAGGACTCCATGAAAGAGAAACTTGTTGATGACCAGCGACAGAATTCAACAATATTGTTTCATGTGCTTTCAAAAGCGACAATTCTTGACGTAAACCACAGTTATCTACCGCTTGCACTTTATAAGAATATGAAATAGAATCTGTATTAACTAATGAATCCTTATAAGTTGGAACGGTTGTGATTGTGCCATTATTAGCGTGATAAACTTTTGCCAATGTATCATATACATTCGACAAGTCATTCCACTTATAGACCTCATAATAAGCTAAATCATTTACGTTAGTTTGTTGCCAGTTCAATTCCACTTCACTTGAATTATTTACAGAAACACGATACAAATTTGTAATTGGAGGTGGAATTTCATCATACACTTCTATCAAGTCAACCATGATTGTATCATCCGCACAACCGTTATCATTCGTTACGGTAAGCGTAATAGTGTAAACATCAGGATTGATATAGGTATGAGTCGCATTGAAAGAAGACAAACTATTCCCATCATCAAAATCCCAGTTAAAACTTGAATTACTTAGTCCGGTAGAATTATTGGTAAAATTCACACTTACAGGGCTGCATCCTTCTAAAACATCCACCATAAATTCTGCATGTGGTTGTGTTAAGACATGAATAGTATCACTAAACACCAAAGTATCTGAACAGCCTTCATCATTATAAGCAATCATCGTGATGATATAATCACCGGGTGCAGAATAAGAATACACAGGTGAACTTCCACTAATTACAGTTCCATCACCCATATCATAAACGATACTATCTGCAATTGTTAATGCATCATACATGGTCACTGTTAGAGGCGCACATCCACTAGTAACATCCACTAAAAAAGAAGATTCAGGGCTAGTCCCAATAACAATAGGAACAGGATAAGAATAAACTGCAGAGCAACCGTAATTATCAAATGCATACATGTTAACGGAATAGTTACCGGCAGAGGAATACACATGAGTTGGACTAAAGATTGTATCCAATGTTCCATCTCCAAAATGCCACTCACAATGTACCGCACCGGTTGTTAAATTATTAAACGAAACGGGGAAAGGCGTACAACCTAATTCAGATGAAACAGTAAATGAAGGAATGGGCCCTTGAACCACTACTGCACTGTCTATTGACAACGAATCGAGGCATCCAAATTTATTTTCAACTGTAAGCGTAACATCATAAACTCCGGGAGTAGCATATATAAGTGAAGGTTGTGCATTTCCAGATGTATTTCCATTTCCAAGATCCCAATTCCAATATTTTACATTCGTACTATGATCGTAAAATGAAATCAACAAAGGGGCACAACCTGAATCATTACTAACACTAAAATTAGCAATAGGAGTATTCACTTCAACAAGCGAATCTATGCTCAAAGTATCGGTACACCCTGACTGAGAAGTGACAACCAAAGAGACATTGAAATACCCATCATTAACATATACATGAGAAGGATTCAGTTGAACTGAACTATTTCCATCTCCTAGTAACCAATTCCAGCTGACTGCATTTGTACTTGAATCCGAAAACTGCACTTGAAATGGAGCGCAACCTCCGCTTTCTGACAATACAAAACTAGCTTGAGTTAGATTTGGAGCAGGCAATGTTTTTGTTTTTACACAACCATACATATCATGTACTGTCAAAGTAATCGAATCTCTTGGACTAATTAAATAATGGTGAATAGGATTTTGTAATGTAGATGTATCTCCATCTCCAAAATTCCAAAACCAACTTACCGCATCAACACTTACATCTGTAAAAGTTGCTATAGATGGAACACAATCAGAACTATTGACATATGTAAAGTCAGCATTTAATTTAGGCGCAAAGATGGCATTAGGTATTACAAGAGTGTCGTTACAAATATTTTTACTTACAATAAGGGTGATGTCGTAAAACCCATTGAAATTAGGCATATAAAAAGCATGAGTCGGCGGACTAAACAAACTTGAGCTAGATCCATCTCCAAACTGCCAAAGCCATGAAGAACTTCCAGTTGACAGATTATTTACAGTTCCCAACACTGCACCACTCGTGCAATTTGAGAAAAGAGTTGCATAAGTAAAGTTTGCGATTGGATTAAATACTTCGATCAAATAAGTTAAAGCAAAATTTTGAATACATCCATTAATATCTACCACTTGCAAATTTACATTGAAAAGTCCCGAATCTGCAAATGCATGAACAGGATTCTTTTGATTTGAAAAATTTCCATCACCAAAATCCCATATATATTGTGCATAATTCACGTTACCTGCATTAAACAGAATTGAATCATTTGCACAAGCTCTTCTTACACTTGATGTAACAATACTTGTAACATTTACCGCAAAAGATTTTGCTATAAAAGAAGAACAATTATTCGTATCCGTTACATTCAAGCTAATCATATAACTTGCGTTTATATTAGGATAAGAATAAGACGCTGTTGGTGTATTATAAAATAATCCAGCACCAAAATCCCATTTAAAATAATTTCCAGGTGCAGTTGTTTGAACATCTACAACTACATTTGTACATAAGTTTGTTTTATTGATTACAAAATCACTTATTGGTTTTACAACATATGAAGTATCCGTAAATACTAAAGAATCTACTACTCCACCACTATAGTAGAGATACAGTGAAGTTACAAATGCACCACTATCAGTATAAGCATGAGTAGGCGAAGGTGAATTAGAAGTGTTACCATCTCCAAAATTCCATAACCAGCCTATAGCTGAAGGATCGGGATTAGTATAACTAACATTGAAGGGAGCACAATGATATACTCGAGGAGGAGTTGGAGGCTCACCTCCTCCTAAACCGCCACCAGAACCAGTATTTGGTCCGAATGTAATCGGAGGATAATTGTATGTATACTGACAACTATCATTTCCGATTGTTAATGTAATTGTAAATGGACCTAAGCTTTGATAAACATGCGTTGGATTTTCTAAAGTAGAAGTTCCACCATCTCCAAAAGTCCATAACCACCAAGTTGC
>CAIXTT010000224.1 GCA_903922455.1 uncultured Bacteroidota bacterium
GTTTAACCTCATTAGAAAAAGAATTATCATCTCCCCACCATCCAAAATCAGCAGGGTCGCACCAAAACCTCAGAGAGGTTTAACCTCATTAGAAAAAGAATTATCATCTCCCCACCATCCGACCCCAGCGGGGTCGCACAAAGCGACGAAAAATGTAAATTTTATTTAACCAATTTTATTAATCAAAAACGATAATATGCCAAACACCTATTCTCAAATTCTCATTCATCTAGTATTCGCTGTAAAAGGAAGAGACAGCCTAATTCATCAATCATGGGAAGAAAAACTGCATAAATACATCACTGGAATCGTTCAAAAGCAAGATCAAAAAATGTTAGCGATAAACGGAATGCCCGACCATATTCATATTTTAATTGGAATGAAACCGAATTGTCGCATATCTGATTTAGTACGAGAAATAAAAAAATCAAGCACTGAATTTATTAAAGAGAATAATTTGTGCAGGAAAAATTTCAATTGGCAAAGTGGATATGGTGCATTTTCTTGCAGTCAATCAAGTTTTGGAAATGTTGTTAAATACATATTAAATCAAAAGGAACACCATAGAAGAAAAAGTTTTCAGGATGAATTCATGGTGCTATTAAACAAATATGAAATTGAACATCAGCAACGCTATTTGTTCGATTGGATTGAAACATGAACACTTTGAATCCAGATCGGTAGAAAAACATATCCGCAATGAACACCTCGCCGAAGCTATCAATTACCGTTCTATGGATAGAGCGAATTGGGGGAAATAGGATAATGATTTTAATTTATAATAACCTTAATATCAAATACTAATTTATATAACTAGCTAAAATTCAAAATCTTACAAATTGGAGGACGCAAATTGCGTCCTCCAATTTGTAACTAACTAAAATACAACATCTTATTATGAACGGAATTCTAATCCCAGACGAGCGTATCATCAATCGAATTTATTTGATTCGCGGACAAAAAGTGATGATCGATAAAGATTTAGCTGAACTTTATGGAGTGGAGACTAAAAGATTAAAGGAGGCAGTTCGAAGAAATTCAAATCGCTTTCCAATTGACTTTATGTTTGAAATGAATATTGCCGAATTTGAAGGCTGGAAACGAATTCGCGCATTGGATGATGAGGATAAAATGGGATTACGTTATGCTCCGTATTGTTTTACCGAACAAGGAGTAACGATGTTATCATGCATTTTGCATAGTGACCAAGCGATAGAAATGAATATTCGAATCATTAGAATTTTTACAAGAATGCGAGAACTCGTTTTAAGTCATAAGGATATTTTAGCGAAAATTGAAAAAATGGAACAACAAGTAATGGCGCATGATGTCGATATTCAACAAATTTTTGAAGTCTTAAAACAACTAGTTTCTCCTCAGAAAAAAGAATACCGAAAAATTGGGTATTGATAAATTAATTAGAGAGATGAGTACATTTTATTTTTGAAATATAAAGTCAACCTATTTCAGGCTAAGTCACAACATCCAACATCCAACATCCAACATCCAACATCCAACATCCAACATCCAACATCTACCCTTCCACCATCGCCCCGTGGCAACTTTTATACTTCTTCCCCGATCCACACGGACATGGTTCGTTTCTTCCTACTTGCTTTTCTACACGAACAGGTTCATGCTTTACAGGAGGAGGAGGTCCTTGCGGAGGCATATTGCTTTGTTGTCCTGCGCTGCTGGAAACGTTTTGTTGAAACTCATCATGCGTCGCTTTTAATTTACTCATGTCGCTTTGTTGAGGTTGCGGCGCTTGTTTTACTTGCTGTGGTTCATCAATAGCAACTTTTCCTTTAAATAGGAACGACATGGTATCACGGTTCACCGTATCCAACATCTTCTTAAATAATTCAAAGGATTCGAATTTGTAAATCAACAACGGATCTTTCTGCTCGTAAACGGCGTTTTGTACACTCTGCTTCAAATCATCCATCTCACGCAAATGCTCCTTCCATGAATCGTCAATGAAATTTAATGCAATGCTTCTTTCAAATGCACGAATCATTTCACTTCCTTGTGAATCATACGATTTTTTCAAATTCGCTAAAACTTGTACCGTGCGAATTCCATCGCTAAAGGGAACTACAATATTTTCAAATTGCTGCCCTTGTTGTTCGTATACTTGCTTGAAAATAGGATAAGCACGTTCAGAAATAGCTGAAGATTTGGTGCGATAATGATGATCGAGTGAATGGTAAATGGTATCGGCAACGTCTTCTGCTTTTCCACCCATGAATTCCTGTTCGGTCACTGGACTATCCACTGCGAAGTTTCGCATCAACTCAAAATTATATCCTGCAAAATCACGATCTTCTTGATGTGCCACTACCATGCTTTCATTCAAATCGAATAACATGTTTTGCAAATCAAGTGCTAAACGTTCTCCGTATAATGCATGTCGACGCTTTTTGTAAATCACTTCCCGTTGCGCATTCATTACGTCATCATACTCTAACAAACGTTTACGTGTTCCAAAATGATTTTCTTCTACCTTGCGTTGAGCTCGTTCAATACTCTTCGAAATCATGCTGTGCTGAATCACTTCTCCTTCTTTCAATCCCATGCGATCCATCAGTCCTGCTATACGCTCAGATCCAAATAAACGCATCAAACTATCTTCCAACGAAACAAAAAACTGTGACGATCCTGGGTCACCTTGTCGACCAGCACGACCGCGCAACTGTCTATCTACACGACGCGATTCATGTCGCTCTGTACCAATGATGGCTAATCCACCCGCCTCTTTCACTCCAGGTCCTAATTTAATATCGGTACCACGACCTGCCATGTTGGTAGCAATGGTTACGGTTCCTGCAAAACCGGCTTGCGATACAATCTCGGCTTCTGATTGATGCTTCTTTGCATTCAATACATTGTGTGCTATCTTACGTTGAGAAAGCATTCGACTCAACAATTCTGAAATTTCTACTGATGTAGTTCCTACTAGGACTGGACGTTTCGCTTCGGTTAACTTAACAATTTCATCAATTACGGCATTGTACTTTTCACGAGTTGTTTTATAAACTAAATCTTCTTCGTCCTTACGAGCAATACTTCGATTAGTTGGAATTACCACTACATCGAGTTTATAAATTTCCCAGAACTCACCCGCCTCTGTTTCTGCAGTTCCTGTCATTCCGGAAAGCTTGTGATACATTCGGAAATAGTTCTGTAACGTAACGGTAGCATACGTTTGCGTCGCTGCCTCTACCTTTACATTTTCTTTCGCTTCAATCGCTTGATGTAATCCATCACTATATCTTCTTCCATCTAAAACACGACCCGTTTGCTCATCAACAATTTTGATTTTCCCCTCTTGAATAATATACTCCGTATCTTTTTCATAGAGCGTATATGCACGCAATAATTGATTAATAGTATGGATACGCTCGCTCTTAATGGAGAAATCGAGCATCAGTGATTCTTTCTTTTGCGCTTTCTCTTCTGCAGGCAAAGTAGATTTTTCTAAATCAGCCATGATCGAACCTACATCAGGCATCTCAAAGAAATGTGCATCACTTGTATTTGTGCTAATTAAGTCAACACCTTTTTCGGATAGTTCAATACTGTGATTTTTTTCATCAATAACAAAAAATAATTCCGGATCAATCTTTAATCGCATCTGTCGACCTTGATCGGCCATGTACGAATTTTCGGTTTTTAAAAGCAACGCTTTCACACCGGGTTCACTCAAGAATTTAATCAATGCACGGTGACGAGGCATTCCACGGTGTGCACGCAATAGCATGATTCCTACATCTTCCTGTTTATCTTTATTTTCAAAATTCTTTTTCGCTTCAGCAATTAATGTGTTCACATAATTTTTTTGTGAATTCACTAAAGTTTCCACCTTCGGTTTGAGTGCATGAAACTCTTGATCATTTCCTTTCGGTGTAGGACCCGAAATAATTAAAGGCGTACGTGCATCATCAATTAAGACAGAATCGACCTCATCCACAATGGCAAAATGATGTTCACGTTGTACGATGTCTTCCGGACTACGTGCCATATTATCTCTGAGATAATCAAATCCAAATTCGTTATTAGTTCCGTAAGTAATGTCTGCTAAATAAGCTTTGCGACGATCAGGCGAGTTGGGTTGATGTTTGTCGATGCAATCCACAGTCAATCCTAAAAATTCAAATACAGGTCCGTTCCACTCCGAGTCACGTTTAGCGAGGTAGTCATTTACCGTTACTACATGAACTCCTCTTCCTGCAAGTGCATTTAAGTAAAGAGGAAGCGTAGCAACTAAAGTTTTTCCTTCTCCAGTTCCCATCTCTGCAATTTTTCCCTGATGCAAAACCGTTCCGCCAATCAGCTGTACGTCGTAATGAATCATGTCCCAGGTTACTTCGATTCCAGCAGCAAGCCATGATTTTTTATAAGTAGCTTGATCACCATTGATCACAACACCCGAACGCTTCACGGCGATATCTCTGTCGTGTTGCGTCGCAGTAACTTGTAAGTCGCCAACCTCTGTAAATCGACGAGCAGTTTCTTTCACCACAGCAAAAGCATCGGCATGAATTTCCATCAATGCTTCTTCAATTTTTTTGTTGCGTTCTTTTTTTAATTCGTCAACACGCGTAAATATTTTTTCCTTTTCGTGTAAATCCATTTCTAAATTAGATTCAGCACTTTCGGTCAATTGAGTCAATTCAATTCCAATCTCTGAAATATGGTTCTGAATATGTTGCTTGAAGGATTCCGTCTTGGCACGAAGCTCATCATTACTGAGCTGCGCTAAGCCTGAAAATGAACTGTTCACCTTCTCCACATAAGGAAGCGTTTCCTTGAAATCACGATCCGACTTACTGCCTAAGAAGGATTTAAGTATTTTATTGATAAAATCTAACATTTTTTATAAGAATTCTAAGAATTGCAAAGGTAAGTTTTATTAGGGAGAATTTTGCCCATCTTCATGGGACGTACAGTCATTTAACATATTGTAAAAGAAACGCTTGGATTTTAAAGCAAATTGATAACAAAGGGCATACGTTGTTGAATCGACGGAGATGGAATATTCTAACAGTAAAAAATTGATTTGAGATTTGCCTTTTTATCTCTACACTGGTTAAGTTAATCTTGTATTATTTCTGATTTTTCTTGGATTTAGACATTTAATATATTGGCCTTAGATGTGATAAATATTTAAAATAATTTTGTGGTTTTTGAAAGACACTTGACTTGTATTGGTATGGAACATAACTTTGTTTTTCTAGTTAGATTTAAAATTATACTCAAAATATGCAGTGGAACTTAAACAACGATTTCGACGATGATTTTTTAAATGATGACACTGCCAGTGGTGAAGCATTAAATGAAATCAAAAGAGAGCAAGAAAGAATTTTTTGTTTGCCATTGATGATTAAAGCACGTCAAGTTTTTGATGTGGTAAATGGAATTGTAGAAACATTTTCGAATTCGGATGATATCTCTTTGCAATATAAGGAAGTAATGTTTTCCAATGTTAAAAAATTACGGAACGGGATAGTAGCGGCAGAAGACGCCAATTGTTTTTCTACTAAAATGGAAAATGCAGTCTTAGTGAAAGTCGCTGCTCAAAATTTGTTAGCACAAGAAGCTGGTTTGAGTTTATTGAATTTAGCAGACCCCGCTTATTTAAAAGTATTGAGAGATGAAATTGAAGAGTTTCGAGAGAAATTTCTAGAGTGGATTTCTACATTTGATCGCAAAAATGATATGGATGATGGGTGGAATGTTTTTAAGAATTTAGGAGCTAAGAAATAAAATTATTATAAATCTAAATCTCTCAATTTGGGTGCTTTTTTCCAGGTAATGGCGACTACGCCTAATGTCACGATGCCTCCAAAAACCACTGAATTAACCAATCCTAAAAATTTAGCAGCCAATCCTGATTCGAATGCACCAATTTCATTCGAAGATCCCACAAAAATGCTGTTTACAGCAGATACTCGTCCTCTCATTTCATTCGGTGTATGCGTTTGTAGAATGGTAGATCGAATCACCACACTTACATTGTCGAGCATTCCACTTAAGATCAATACCAAAATGGAGAACAAGAAGCTTTGTGAGAAAGCAAAAGCAATCATACATAAACCAAATCCAGCTACACACCATAGCATTAATTTTCCTGCTCCTTTCGCCGGTGGTCGAAAAGCCATAAAGGCCGCCATTAAAACCGCTCCAATAGCAGGAGCAGAACGAAGAAATCCTAAGCCTTCTGGACCTACATTTAAAATTTGATCTGCAAATGCGGGTAATAATGCAACGGCTCCACCAAATAATACGGCGAATAAATCTAAACTTACTGCCGACAATAAAAGTTGTTGCTTAAAGAAAAACTGAATACCCGTTTTTAAAGAAGTGCGCATCGATTCGGATCGATCGCTGATGGGCATTGGTTGATGGTGTATAAATGCATAACTAATAAAAACTACAATCATTAAAACGCAAACTGCCGCACTAGTGACTGCAGCTCCGTACCATCCATACGCTAATCCACCTAAAGCGGGACCCGTCACCGCTCCCACCTGCCATAAACTGCTATTCCAGACAGAAGCGTTAATGTATTTATCATTGGGTACTAGCTGTGACCAAAAGGCCGATTGGGCAGGATTGAAAAAGCCACGAGCGAGCCCAATAAAGAAAATTACTAAATAAGCCGGCCAGGTGCCAATGGTTTGAACATCGGATAGCGTGTAATATACTAAACCAATAGAGGCTAATAGCATTATAAACACAGCCATCAGCATTAGTTTTTTGCGATTATAACGATCAGCAAGAAAACCTCCTGGTAGGGCTAGTGATAGAGCTGGAATTGCTTCCGTTAATCCGATTAATCCCAATGCAAATGGGTCTTTTGTTTGATCATAAATCATCCAACTGGCAACAATGGCCTGCATCTGCAAGGCAATGGTCAATAAAAGTTTACCACTCAGAAAAAATCGAAAGTCCCTGAATCGAAGGGCTTCAAAAGGATCGTGATTTTTCTGCATGCTGCAAAGTTATATGAATTGAATTGAATTTGGCTTTTACGCTCGGTATCTCCATACTTTTTTATCTTTGAACAATTATGAATACAATGAAGTCGAATGCGTCGGAAAAACCACTTACTATTTTTGTGGTGGAAGATGATTTATGGTATGGAGAGCTATTGGTTCATCATTTACAATTGAATCCAGAGAATAAAGTAAAGCGTTTCGAGTCGGGGAAAGAATTGATAAAGGCATTGGATGAAAAACCAAATATTATTACTTTAGACTATTCCTTACCTGACATTAAAGGTGATGAATTATTGAAAGTATTAAAATCTAAAGTTCCGGAGTCGGAAATTGTAATTGTTTCTGGACAAGAAGATATAAATACTGCATTAGCCATGATGCGTTTTGGTGTTTATGATTATATTGTTAAGAATGAAGAAACGAAGGAACGACTATGGAATGCGGTGCATCATATTCGAAATAAAGTTACTTTAGAAGATGAAGTGAAACATTTGCGTTTGCAAATTGGAGATAAAAATGATCTCCGAAATATGATTATTGGAAACAGTGAGCAAATGAATCATGTTTTTAATTTAATTTCAAAAGCAACAACTAATACCATCAATGTTTCTCTTACTGGAGAAACTGGAACCGGAAAAGAGTTGGTAGCAAGAGCTGTTCATCTTAATTCATCTCGAGCTAATAGGCCATTTGTCTCTGTTAATGCTACGGCTATTCCACGTGACTTAATGGAAAGTGAACTTTTTGGTCATGAGAAAGGATCTTTCACAGGAGCAATTAATACGCGCATCGGAAAATTTGAGGAGGCGAGTGGTGGTACTTTGTTCCTGGATGAAATCGCCGATTTGGATTTTTCTATTCAAGTTAAATTGTTACGGGTATTGCAAGAGCGAGAAATTACTCGCGTGGGAAGTAATCAAATTATTCCAATCGATGTGCGCATCATTACCGCTACTAACAAAAATTTATCGGAAGAAGTACGAGTAGGTCTGTTTCGCGAAGATTTATTTTATCGCTTGTTAGGATTGCCCATCCAATTGCCACCTTTAAAAGATAGAGGAAATGATATCTTACTGTTAGCAAAACAGTTTCTTGATTCGTTTTGTTCATTGAACAAATTATCTAAAAAGACGTTTAGTGTTGCAGCAAAAGAAAAGTTATTAGCGTATCAATACCCAGGCAATGTAAGAGAATTAAAAGCAGTGGTTGAGTTAGCTGCTGTAATGACGATCAGCGATCAAATTGATGTCGATGATATTTCATTTACAGCAACTCGAACGCCCGTTGATTTGTTAGATCAAGATTGTACATTGGATGAATTTAATCATAAGATTATACGCTATTATTTGGATCGCTATGATAATAACGTGATAGAAACTGCTAAGAAACTAGATATTGGAAAATCCACTATTTATCGGTTAATGAAAGAAGGTAAATTGTAAATTTATTTTTTATATGGATGATAAAATTATTCCTTCGTTTTACAAAACCGTGCTGGAAAATCTACATGGCGACATTGCTATTTTGGATAAAAATTTTAGATACTTGTATATTAATCCATACGCAATGAAAAGTGTGGAGATGCGAGAATGGATCATTGGCAAAACAGATATTGAATATTGTATTTATAGAGGGATAGACGAGGCAATTGGCTTCAATCGCCAAAGTAAATTAGAGGCATCCATTATTTCAAAAAGTGAAGTAGCTTGGGAGGAAAGCCTTGTTGATGCTGAAGGAAAGGGACGATATTATTTACGAAGAGTATCTCCTGTTTTTAATGAGGAAAAGCGAGAATTATTGTATTTTATTGGGCATGGGATTGAAATTACAACTCAACAAAATATTCGCAGACAATTAGAGGAAAACAAACGAGTAACGGATGCCATATTAAATGAAAGTCCCAATTCTATATTTATTAAAAATTCTGAGGGGCAATTCATTTTAGTAAATAAAGCGGTTGCGAATCTTTATGACACCACTCCCGAAGAATTAATCAACAGAAACAATGCGGAGGTGCATTCTAATTCAATAGAATCATCGGGTTATTTAAAAGTGGACGCTGAAGTCATTCAAACTCGTAAGATGAAACGAGTGGAAGATACTTTTACGAAGAAGAATGGAACAGTAATTTGGTTTGATACTGTAAAAGTTCCAATATTAGGCGATGATGGAACCGTCAATGTACTCGGAATTTCAACGGATATTACCGATAGAAAGAAGAGCGAAGATAAATTGCGGGAGAGTGAAAGGCAGTTGATCGAAGCACAACAATTGACAAAATCGGGAAGCTGGTATTGGCAATTGAACGACAATAGTATGAGTTGGTCAGTTGGAATGTATACAATTTGTGGTAAGGTGAAAGGTGATGATCATTTAAATTTTGAATCTTTATTAAGCATCACTCATCACGAGGATCAAGAAGCAGTCAGAGAACATTTGAAATCAGTAATAGAAAAGAGAAGTGAAGACCTGTGTGAATTTAGATTGGTAGTAAATAATTTAATTAAACATATAAAGTGTTTTATTAGAGGAATTCTTGACACGAACGGAAAGGTGATTGCGATTTTCGGATCACTCATTGATATCTCTGATCAAATTCTGACCCATGAGGAAATTGTGATGAATGAAATGCGTTTGAATGAAGCGCAAGAACTTTCAAAAACAGGAAGTTTTGAATTGAATTTTGAATCAGGTGTTCTTACTTGGTCCCTAGGTATGTATGCTATCTGGGAGTTAGATAAAAATATTGAACTTTCTGTGAGTTTGTTTTATTCTTCCGTACATCCTGATGATCTTGAAAACCTTCAGCAGCATGAAAAGTTGATTCATCCAAATATGGATCCTTGGTTTCATAAGTATAGAATTATTACACCTACAGGTAAAGTAAAACATATTGATACTTTTTTGAAGATCGCAAAGTCCTTGACAGATGATTCTATGTTGATCATAGGTTCTTGTATTGATGTTACTGCTGCAAAAGAGTCAGAGGAAAAGTTCAAATTAAATGAAGCAAGGCTTTTAGAAGCTCAGCAGTTATCGAAATCGGGAAGTTGGGAAGTGACTTTGATTCCTGAGTTGCAAATTGAATGGTCACCCGGCACCTATGCAATATGGGATTTAGATCAAGGTGTTGACATACCTACTCAAGAAAATTTCTTTACCCATGTGCATAAAGATGATCAGGAAAAAGTTCGTGTAGTTTTTAAATCACTTATCGAGTCCGGGGAGCCAGTAGAAGTTCAATTCCGTGTAAATACTTGGGCAAATAAAGCTAAAGTATTTTACTCAAAAGGAAAAGCTATAAAGGATGAAAATGGAAAGGTAGTTAAAATATTTGGGACGAATATAGATGTTACTGAACGCCAAAATGCAGAAGAGAAAATAAAGTTTAGTGAGAATAGTTTGTTGCAAGCACAAATAATTGCCAAACTAGGATCTTTTTATTTTGATTTAAAAGAAAAAACATTTGATTGGGCAGAAGGAGTGTATTATATCTGGGAAAGAGATTCTTCTTCAATGGAACCAAATTATGAAGAAGTTTTAAGTACCGTTCATCCTGATGATCAATCGATTTTTAAAGAAGTTTTTGAATTGACAGCTGCAACTGGGCATAAACAAATGCTTGAGTTTAGGATTAATATTGGACATAAAAAAGTAAAGTTTATCGAAGCTCGATTGCGTGTTTCTGATTATGAGAATGGGAATGCAAAAAAAATATTTGGAACAGTAGTCGACATCACAGAAAGAAAATCGGTTGAGCAAGAGTTGATAAGAGCGAGAAAAATTGCAGAGGAATCCTCCAAAGCAAAAGAACTTTTCTTAGCAAATATAAGTCATGAATTAAGAACTCCACTCAATGGCATTTTAGGAATGTCAAGACTACTTAAAAAATCTTCATTAAGTAGCGTTCAAAGAAATTATACTGACGTTTTACATCAGACTGCTGAAAACCTAATGGTAATTATCAGCGAAATTTTAGATTTCACCCGAATCGAAGAAGGTAAATTGACATTGGAAGAAGTGAATTTCGACCCAACTCGTGTGACTGATACTGCCATCAATCTGCAAATGTTTAAAGCCGAAGAGAAAGATGTTTTATTACGTCATAAGCATCTTGGGAGTACACCGATTCCAAAAGTGATGGGTGATCCCTACCGGTTGAGTCAGGTATTGTTGAATCTTTTGAATAATGCAATAAAGTTTACGAATTATGGAGAGGTTTTACTCACTCATCAAGTGATGAATGAAGATAATGAGAATGTAGAAATTCAGTTCACTGTTAAGGATACTGGAATTGGTATTCCACCCGCTCATCAAGGAAAAATATTTGACAGTTTTACCCAGATTGATATAGTAGGTAGTAAGCAAAGTGGAGTGGGTCTGGGATTAACAATTTCAAAAAATCTTATTGAAAAGCAAGGCGGAAGAATTTGGGTGGAAAGCACTGAAAATGTGGGAAGCTCTTTTCATTTTATGATTAAATATAAAAAGGCAAAATTAATCAATGAGCCACATAGATTGTCCTCAATTGAATTACAAGACCTAGGAACGCTGAATATTCTTTTAGCAGAAGATAATAAAGTAAATGTTTTTGTTGCGGAATCTATGCTAAAGGATTGGGGCTTTCATGTTGATGTTGCAGGGAATGGAGAAGAGGTGTTGCGTTTGATGGAATTGAATGATTATGATTTGGTGTTGATGGATATTCAAATGCCTATTATGGATGGAATTGAAGCAACAAAAAAAATTCGGGAGATGAGAAATCCCGCTAAATCTCGTGTTCCTGTCATTGCTTTAACCGCCAATACAGGTCGACAAGCTCATAAAAAATTGATGTCATTAGGCATGAACGATTGGGTGGTTAAACCTTTTAAAGAAGAAACCTTGTATCGAAAGTTGGCTATGCATATTAGCGGTAAGGAATGGATATCGGACTCGATGAAGAAAAGGAAGTTTCCTGCTCGTAAAAAACCAATTGTTTTTCCAGATGAATTATTGTACGATTTATCTTCACTACAAAATGATCATCCCTCAAATAAAGCTTTCTTGATAAAGATGCTTTCGCTATTTATTGAAACTATTCCTGTCTCTGTTGAGAATATGATGGCGTACTTTGAAAAAAATCAATTTGACCAAGTCAGTAAAGTAGCACATAAAATTAAACCCTCTATTGATGGTGCAGGAATTTTGGTATTGAAGCAACGTATACGTAATGTCGAAGATTTTAGCGAGAAAAAAGGAAATGTTATTCAATTAAAAGCCGATTTGGAATTGATTCAAAAAGTGATTGATGAAGTGATCGTTGCTTTTAAAATGGAAATTGAAAAGTTAAAAGAAACGGCAAATTAGTTTTATGGCTATGAATTTATTTTTTGAATAATGTCTTTAGTAGATTGCTCCCAATTGAAATTTTTTCGAACAAAATTATAGGCTGCATCGGTTAATTGATTGTATTTTTCTTTGTCTGTCAAAAGAAGCTGAATGTAACGCATGTATTCTTCAGGTGTGTTAGCAACAAAAACTTCTTTTTCATGTGTTGCTCCTAGTGCATTGTTGGCCATGGTAGAAATAACGCATGGAATTTTCATAGCCATGGCTTGTAGTATTTTATTTTGTAATCCAATGCTGATTAACATGGGCGCAATTAATATTTTTGAAGTGTAAAAGGAGTCTCGAATATCTTCCATCCATCCACTAACGGTAATTCGATCATTGGCTAAGTTTTGAATTTTAACAGTAGGTGTTGCTCCTGCAATTAGAAAGGTAATCGAAGGGTTTGTCTTTTTAATTTCTGGCAAAATTTTTTCAACAGTATAAAGCGTACTCGCAATATTTGGTGCATAAGACATATTACCATTGAATAGCAAATCGTACTTCTTCTCCATTTCTTTTGGTTTGAAATATTCAAAATCAACTCCATTCGGAATTACTTGAATTTCCGAATGCTGAGGATGTGGTATTAAATCACGATCTTGTTCTGAAATGATAATTTTATGTTGGAATAAATTGAATACTTCGTGTTCATATTTTACCAATCGTTTCCATTCTAAATACGCCGGAATGCGTATCCACCAAACACCCTGATTTTTGATGCGCTCCATTCCCTTGGAAAACGCATCCATGTAATCCAGTATTTTATAATTGATTTTTAATTTTCGGCCATATTCCGCCATACGAATTAGGTGACAATACAAAATAGATGCATCACATTCTTTCGCAAACTGCTGAATTTGATCTGAAATTTTGTTGTCGTAAAAATAAGCAACTTGAAATGGGGTTTTTTTTAATCGGAGTAAATTGAAAATAGACCTGTTCTTTGAAATGACTCCTGTTCGAATATGCAAACAATACGGAGAAAGCGCTTCCATCCATTTGGATTTCGGTTCTTGTTCATTCAATGCAAACAAGCAGATGTCATAATACTTACTTAGCTCTTTGATTAAATAATAAGCCCTTAATTTATCGCCTTTTTCCAATGGAAAGGGAAAACGAGAGGTGAGAAATAAAAGTTTTTGCTTATTCAAGTTACTGTAGAATCTTTATATAAATTTAGAAGGGAATTGTCGAATTTATTTTTCTTTGTTTATGGATTTAACCTTTCCTTTTCCTGTTACATAACTTTTAATGACGGGCTCACCAGCATAAATTACATCTCCACTTCCAGCAATGCTGATATCTAATTTATCTACCACGGTGAGATAGGCTTTTCCTGAACCATCGATATCGATATCACATAGAGTAGCAGATAATTCCTGTGCATTTATTTCCCCCGATCCGTTAATTTCAATTTTAAGCTTTTCTACTTCACCTTTAAATTCCATCTCTCCGGAGCCGTTAATTTTGGATTTGATTTCTTTGGCTTCTAAATGAGTTTGAATTTTTCCAGATCCATTAATAGTAAAATTCGCTTTTGGAGTAGTATACTGATTAATGATCACGATTTTTCCTGAGCCGTTTAATTCAATTCCTTTTAAAGAGGTGCAGGTGATGAGTATTTCAATGGGCTTATCACTCTTAAGAATTCGATTAGATTGAATGATGAGTCTGTTTTTTTTACTTTTTATATCGATGTTTTCAACAATGTTTTCTTGGGCAACTATTGCTAATGAATTAGAATCAGTAACCAAAATGGAAACATGGGCTGGAATATTTAAAACAAGATTGTTGAAGCTTTTAATGGCTCTTGATTCTTTGATCAGTTCCCCCTCTCCAGTGATGGGCCGTTGGCAACTGCTATAAAATAATCCTATTAGAAGGAATAGTATAAAGAATAGACTTTTGGATGCTTTCATGGTTGATTTAGCGAAGGTATTGCACTTTGATTGATTTGACAAGAGTATATTTGTAGAAAGAATGGAAATGATGGAATTAACGGATTTTAAACATAAGACACGGATTCAAATTCGATTTAAAGATATTGATAAACTAGGACATGTGAATAATGCAAATCACATTACTTACCTCGAATTATCCCGAGTAAATTATTTGAATGATGTGTTTAAACAATTGATTGATTGGAGCAAGGAAGGAATTATTTTAGCCCACATCGAGGTGGATTATAAAAGCCCAATTTATTTAGAGGATGAAGTTTGGGTCCATTCACGAGTGAGTAAAATTGGGAATTCTAGTTACGATATGGAGTATGTTATTGTAAGAATTGTTGACGGAGTTTCACAGATCACTGCCATTGCAAAATCAGTACAGGTTTGTTTTAATTATGAAACGAATAAAGCGATGAAAATGCCCGAAGTATGGAAAAATTATATGTTAAATTTTGAAGATAATATCTAAATGCGATAAACTATATTTTAAGTTTTTGAGCGTAGTTGTCAGTCATCTTTTTATTGAATCGTAAATCATTATAAGCCCCTTGGTCCTCTAAATAAAATATTTTATACCCGCTTTCTTTTAACCACCGCAACTCAGGTTCGTCAATGTAATGTCGGATGATGAGTGAATCGTTTTGATTATTTTTGGATAATACTTGTAGTTCTGCATTCCACCATCCTGCAATCAGTATTGTTTTTTGTTGAATGGTTGAAGTGCGATTTATTATTTTTTCAGTAAAAGCAATTTGTTGTTTTCGCTTACTTTGATCCGCAAGAACCAACCCTTGTAAAGGATCAATAGCTACCTTGTTTTCTCCAATGTTTAGTATATATGCTAAGGAACTACGCGATGATCCTCTATTCTCTTCCGCTAAATTAAGACCTAGAAAGAAACAAGAGAAGATGAAAACTAGGGCTAAAATTCTAATCGACATCTCATCCAAAAGGAGCGCTAATCCAAGAATTAAAAACGGACAAATAGGTATGATGAATGCAGCTTTGAGAGGCACATGGATGAAAGCAATGGTATACAGTAAAATGGAAATAACGCAAACCGTAATTAGAGCGATACTAATATTTTCCCCTTCGTAAATTATTGATTTTACACTATTTCTTTTTAAAATAATTTTAATAATATAGTATGCAATTGCTAGGCATCCCGCAATTCCCCACACAGCAATACTTCCTTTGTATACATTTTTTAAAATATTCGGTATGGGAAAGTGTTCATAGTAAGTAAAAAATTCAAGTCCGTATTGGTAAATCACCGGACTCATGACGAGTAAAGATCCAATTAATGTTGCTGAGATAAAATAACCGCAGGTTTTAAAACGTATTTTTTCATCACATAAATTCCATAGTAAAATAGCGTAAGGTAGAAGCATCGCTCCTGAAGTAATTCTACATCCTACTGCTAAAGCAAGCATGCCTGCTGCTAAAAGAATTTGTTTTTTACTGATGAAATATCCACTTAGCAAAACAAAACCCATCGCCCAAGTATAATCCATCGCATTGCTGCTGTTTATAAAAACGATGGGCGTGAATGCTAAGGCAACTGCACACCAATATGCATTTTTTATTCCCAATTGAAGGAGCATGGCTACAAATGCAATGATACCAACGCTGCTAATGATTGCAGTCAGTAAATTATAAAACAAAGGACCCATCTTCCAACAGCTCGCATAAATAAGTTCTTGAACCGGATGTCCAGGTAATCGAGAAACTTCATAAATGCCCGTAGTGCCTATGCGTTCTGCAACCAAATGCATGGCCCAAGCGTCTTCTTCACTTCCAAATCCATCAAACAAAAATGGAACTCTCGTTATAAAAACAAAGAGACCAAATAGTAGAAGGTTTCGAAATGGGTTGTTCATTTCATAAGTTACTTCAGCAGTTGAAGTGCTTTCTGAAGGGTGACATCTCGCTCATGAAGAATCGGATACATGCCTTCATTTTTCCAAA
>CAIXTT010000225.1 GCA_903922455.1 uncultured Bacteroidota bacterium
AGTAGTCTTCAAGCCGTAGTGGGGTTTTTAAAGTCTACCGAAAGCCGATCGTAGTGAAAATTTTTATTCCAAATGGTAGTAATTTTTAGAATAGTAAAGCGCTCAATAAAAGCCCAGCTTATTTTATTTAAAAATGCTTGTATCACTTTATTTATCACGATACAATATTACATGCACAATGTTAGAGTTTTATTAACAAGAAGTTAGATGATTGTTAATATTCTAAACGGAAATAGAAGTTGATAGAAAAGCTCCGTGAAAGGTAAAACAAATCAAAACCACGAATTTTTAAACTCCACAGATCTGCTTTAATGAAAGCTAAAGAGTGAATTTACTGCACAATAAACCAAGGATTCAATAAATCCGATTTATTATACACTACTGGGCTTTGATCTTTTGCATTGATCACAGTAAACCCTGCACAGTTCGCGATGGCTTGTCCTGCGGCTGTATCCCATTCCATAGTAGGAGCAAAGCGTGGATATACATCCGCAGCGCCTTCTGCTACTAAACAAAGTTTGAGTGAGCTCCCTTTAGAGATCATTTGTAAATCGGAATGCTGTTGCTTGAGCTCATCAATGAAAACAGTAGTCTCTTCACTCAAATGGGAACGCGAGGCTACCACAGTGAAAGGACGATTTTCATTTTTAATGGGTAATCGTCTGCTTGCAGTAATCAAACGATCAGCAATATGTGGGGTTTGGATAATATGCGTTAAGTATTCTAAATCGGCTTCTGCTTTATAGGATCCCGTTCCTTCAGCACCAAAGTAGAGCGAGTCGATGATAGGAGCATAGATAACACCAAGGATGGCAACACCATTTTTAATGAGTGCAATGTTCACCGTGAATTCTCCATTCCTCTTAATAAACTCTTTCGTGCCATCTAAAGGATCAATCAACCAAAATATTCCCCACTTACTTCTTTCTGCGAATGGAATCTCTCTTCCTTCCTCGCTCAATAAAGGCAGTCCAGTTTCATTTAAGATGTCTACAATTTTATGATGTGATTTTTTATCAGCCTCTGTTAATGGACTCTTATCGTCTTTCAATTCAACACTGAACTCACGCCCGTAAACTTCTTTAATTTCTTTTCCAGCAAGGACTGCTGCTTTAATGGCGATTGATAAAAATTGATTGTAATTTTCCATTTGAACTATTGAATAAAGTAAGAAATAAATTAAACGATCATTCCAGCACCTATGGTTTCATTCGTAGATTCATCAATCAAGATGATACTTCCTGTATGACGATTTTTTCGATAGCTATCAAAAAAGATGGGAACCGTAGTTTTAATGGAAATACGTGCTATGTCATTCATGCCAATCTTTTTATCTTCTTCGTTTCGATGTAAAGTACTAATATCAATTTTATAACGAATGTCTTTGATGATACAACGTGCATCTTTTGAAGTGTGACGAATGGCGTATTTACCGCCAACTTGTAGCGGAGTAGAGTTTAACCAACATACCATCACATCAAATTCTTGCATGACATTGGGAACATTGTTTTCACGAACAATCATATCTCCACGACTAATGTCAACATCTTTGTCTAAAGTAATGGTCACTGACATTGGAGAATAGGCTTCCGCAATTTCTTCTCCAAAAAGTTCAATGGTTTTTACGGTTGCAATTTCTTCACTGGGCAACACTTTGATTTTGTCACCAGGCTTAAAGATACCACTGGAAATTCTTCCTGCATAGCCTCTGTAATCGTGATATTCGGTTTGCTGTGGACGTATTACATATTGCACCGGGAAACGACAATCAATATGATTCTCATCGCTGCTGATGTGTAAATGCTCCAATAAGTACATCAATGTTGGACCATTGTACCAAGACATATTTTTAGATTTGTCAACGACATTGTCACCCAGCAAAGCACTGATTGGTAAAAAACTTACATCCTTAATATCTAGTTTGGAAGAAAGTTGTTTAAACTCATCAACTGCTTTTTCAAAAGCCGCCTCTTCGTAATTCACTAAGTCCATCTTATTGATGCAAATAATCAAGTGAGGAATTTGCAGTAGTGATGCAATGAATGAATGACGGATAGTTTGCTCCAATACTCCTTTGCGTGCATCTACTAATATTAATGCAGCGTTTGCAGTAGAAGCGCCCGTCACCATATTTCGAGTGTACTGAATATGACCTGGTGTATCGGCAATTATAAATTTACGCTTTGGCGTTGCAAAATAACGGTAGGCTACATCAATGGTAATTCCTTGCTCGCGTTCTGCTTTTAATCCGTCTGTGAGTAAACTTAAATCCACATGCTCAAAACCACGTTGTAAACTTCGTTGTTCAATCGCCTCAAGCTGATCTTCAAAAATTTGTTTACTGTCATATAATAATCGACCGATTAATGTGCTCTTTCCATCATCAACACTTCCTGCTGTAGTGAAGCGAAGTAACTCCATGTTTAAATATCCGTCTTTACTAAAATCACTCATCTTCTTCTTATTGAATTATCAAATATTATTTTAACTGTAGTAGATTTAGAGCTACTAAAAATAACCTGCTTTTTTTCTATCTTCCATCGCGGTTTCACTGCGCTTGTCGTCTGATCGAGTTCCGCGTTCAGTCGTCTTACTTGCTGCCACTTCTTCAATGATTTGCTGTAAGCTATTTGCAGGAGAGAGAACAGCACCTGTGCAAGTCATGTCACCAATAGTACGGAAACGAACCGTCATCATTTCTGCTTTTTCATTTTCACGCACAGTAATATATTCAGAGTTAGCAAGTAACATTCCATCGCGCATTACAATTTCACGTTGATGCGTAAAATAAATATTGGGAATATCAATTTTTTCCATGGCAATGTACATCCACACATCCATTTCTGTCCAATTGCTTAAGGGAAACACTCTAAAATGTTCACCTTGATGTTTACGACCATTTAACAACATCCATAACTCAGGACGTTGATTTTTTGGATCCCATTGTCCAAACTCATCACGGTGAGAAAAGAAGCGCTCCTTTGCTCTTGCTTTTTCTTCATCTCTTCGCGCTCCACCCATCGCTGCATCCGTTTTCAATTCTTCTAATGCATCAAGTAGCGTTATTGTTTGCAACATATTCCGACTTGCATTGGGACCTTTTTCCTCCTTAGCACGACCGGAATTAATAGAATCTTGAACATTGCGAACAATTAAATTGGCTCCAATTTCTTCTACCATTTTATCTCGAAACTCAATAGTCTCAGGAAAATTATGTCCTGTGTCAATATGCAAGAGTGGGAATGGGATGCGTGCAGGATAAAATGCTTTACGCGCTAAGTGAGTCATTACGATGGAATCCTTTCCACCTGAAAACAACATAGCAGGTCTCTCAAATTGAGAAGCCGTTTCACGAATAATATAAATAGCCTCAGCTTCGAGTTCACGAAGGTGATTTAAATGATAAAGGATCATCCTTTCAAGGGTTTAATGCAATTGTACGTATAGGATAGAATTTTGTTCACACAATCGTCCAGCTTTTCTAGGTCGGTGTGTACAGTAATTTCGGGGTGTGTAGGGATTTCGAAGGGGGACGAAATCCCTGTAAAGTTAGGGATTTCTCCTCTACGAGCCTTCGCATAAAGACCTTTTACATCTCTTTGTTCACAAATTTCCAATGGGCAATCGACGTGTATTTCAATAAATTCGCCCTCTTTTAGTAAATTTCTTACTGTTTCTCGATCTTCAAGAAAAGGGGAGATAAAGGCACTGATAACGATGATTCCAGCATCTAAAAAGAGCTTGGCTACTTCACCAATTCTTCGAATATTTTCTTTTCTACCAGTATCACTAAAGTCAATATTGTTGTTGAGGCCGTGACGGATATTATCGCCGTCCAGTAAATAGGTTTTATAACCTTGTTCATGCAACACTTGCTCCACTCGATCAGCTAAGGTGGATTTTCCAGAGCCACTTAATCCAGTAAGCCATAAAAGAACAGGTTTTTGTTTTAACAATTTTTCTCTGTCTGCCTTACTGATTTTATAATCTTGCTTTATGATATCTAAATTTTTCATTTATAGAATTTCAATGTTTAATTTAAATAAGGTTATACCAATAGGCAATTCCAAATATGGTCATGGCCATATAAATTAAAGTGGGTATAAAACCATATCGTATATAATCAGAAAAACGATAACCACCCGGACCAAATACCATCAAGTTAGTTTGGTAACCAAACGGAGTAATGAAGTCTGCCGAGCTGGCAAATGCAATGGTAAGTAATAAAGGGGTCACATCGTGCATTCCAATTTGATTCCCTGTAGCTACTGCAATCGGAAATGTTATGGCTACTGCCGCTGCATTGGTAACAAACATCGTTAAGATATTAGTCACTAAGTAAAGTCCTAAAATCACACCCAATGTTGGATGCAAACTATTCGTGATTCCAATTACTTCTTTAGCAAAAACTTGATCCGCACCGGAATTTGAAATGGCCTTTCCTATACCAATGGAAAGCGCAAGCATAACCAGTAATTCAAGATCCAATGATTTTTTAATATCATCAACATTTAAAAAACCGGTCAATGCTAAACTTCCAGTTATAATAAAAAGTGACATAAATAAACTCATCATGTCAGTTGCTTCCAAGATGAATGATGCAGCAATGGCTAAAAGTATCCATTTTATTCTGCTTTTGTGTGCGTTATTAATTTCACGTTTTTTTGAAACAAGAATCAAGTCGCGGTTTTGCTCAGAGCGTTTTCGAAATTCTTTTCCAGCAACTACAAGAAGTAAATCCCCATTTTTTAATTCAATGTCACCAACTTTCCCGCTAATTTTTTCGCCATCACGATTTACAGCAATAATACCGGCATCGTACATTTCACGGAAATTGGTTTTGTTGATAGGCTTGTTTATCAGAGAGGAATTTGGTGAAACAATCGTTTCAACGACTTCCACTTTTCCTGTTAATGGATAGTCAGAATAGTCTGCAGTTACTAAATCGGTTTGATTGTTTAACAAGTCAATGACTGTGTCAGTTTCACCAGCAAAAATTAAAACATCATTTTCTTGAATAATTTCCTTAGGTGAAACTGGTGCAATGGTCTTGCTTTCTCGTATTATTTCAACAACATATAATCCTCTAAGCTGACGAAGTTTATTGTCATCTAATGATTTTCCAACATAGATAGAAGTAGAGGGTACTTTCTTTTCTATCAAATATTGTCTTGAGTGTGCATTAAAATCCATCAAGGCATCAGTCCTATCGGGTAAAAGTTTTTTACTAAAAACAACCATGTATACAATTATTAAAATCATGATTGGAAAACCAATAGGAGTGAAATCAAACATTTTTAATGGTGGAAGTCCTGCGTCTGTAGCGAGCCCACTTACCACTAAATTCGTTGATGTCCCAATTAAAGTAACAGTGCCTCCAATGATTGCGGCCATTGACAATGGCATTAATACCTTAGATGGATTAATTTTTTTCTTTTTTGCCCAGTCGTATACATAAGGCATCATTAAAGCAACTAAAGGCGTGTTATTCACAAATGCAGAAATGCTCGAAACAGAAGTAGTCATTCTAAAAATAAAAGCACCATAACTCAAATTCGGTCTAAACAATCTTGATATAGAAAAGTCGAGAGCTGTTGACCTCTTTATAACATCACTTATTATTAATAAAAGAAAAATAACGGCAATCTGTTCATTCGCGAATCCACCAAGCGCTTCTTTCGGATTGATGATATTGGTAGCCATTAACAAAGTAATAGCAACCACAAAAACCATCACCGGTTTAAAGATTTCTTTGTAAAGGGTGATGACCATGCCCAGCACAACACAGGTAACAATGATAATTTGTGTATCCATCGTCATTTAGTGGTGCGCCACCGTTAACATCTCCTTGTTTTTGTTCTCAGATTCAATTAACCAAGAAGGAAGTTGCTTGTATCCACGCTCTTGAAGCATTTTCAATAACTGATAATTATACGGAGTATAAATTTCATGGAGTAATTTTAATGTACGAGAATCCATAGTTTCACCGGATTTATTTTTAGCATTAAACAGGTAATAAATGGAGCGTAGTTTTTTCTTTAAATTATGATTTCGCCTCCAAAAAGCTTCCAGTTTTTTATTGATATCAAGAATCATTTTATGAATCACTTTGTTTTTGTAATACACCGTTTTGTTTTCTACAGTGAAATCACTTTCTTTAAATACATCAGTTGGAATTCCTAACCATTCACAAATTTCTTGAGTTAATTCCTTTGGTCTATTCTTTAGATCATCAAAGAAGACAATCTTTAAGTCATCATTGTATTTTTCAAACCATGGACCTAAATACTCACTATAAAATCCTTCTTTAACACCCCTCGTAAAATAATCTTGCTTACGATGATCATCTATTCCTGCTAATGATTTTTGAATAAAAGAATAAATATCCACATTTTCATCTAACATTGCTTTCGAACGAATATGATTGTAGAATGAGCCTAAACGATCGATGGGTTCACGTAAAATCATAATGATTTTCACCTGACCACAATGTTGTTGAATGGCATTGGCTATCGCTTCCTTACCATAGATATAACTTGGACTCGCCTCCATCACATAACGCTCATTCGTACAATGAGAAAAATAAGACAAGTAATTTTCAATTGGAGGAAGTGAGTTGCCTTCACGTAAAGGCATAAAATATCCAATTTCTTTTATATGCGATGCACCTACCTCAGGATGCTTCGAAAGATAAACAAACAAGGAGGTAGTGCCGGCTTTATGCACACCACTAATAATGAGATTGGGTAATCTGGAACTCATAAATTTAATAACCCACTATACGTAGGGAGAGCAAATTTTGTTATTAGTTGGGCGTCTTGCTCGACTGCGAAAGTACTAATGTATATTGGGAAGAAGTAGAGAATTTGTTTTATTTTCATACTCTTTTAACCCCTAATTTTACGAGTTCAACTAGTATAACTCCTTGTAGGGAAAGTATTTCAAATTGACTCTAAACATATTTGACTATTTTAGAACCATATCTAACACCTAATTTAGTTTTATGAAAGAGCTTCATTGCTGTACTTTTTTAAGAAAATCAGAGTTTAGGATTTTTATGCTCCTTTTCCTACTTTTTTATACGTTAACGGTTAATAGTCAAACCATTGGAAAATATGCAATCGTGAATGGCACTATTGAATTTACTTCCAAAGCTAACTTGGAAACTATTAAAGCTAACTCAAACGAGCTTAAAGGTTTGATTGATCCTGTTTCACATTCCGTTGCATTTCGTGTCGCAAATAATTCATTTCTAGGGTTTAATAGCCAATTGCAACTAGATCATTTTAACGAGAATTACATGGAAACGGATTTATTCTCAAACTGCACTTTTAAAGGCAAAATAATTGACGAGGTAAATTTTAACAAGGACGGGGTGTATCCAGTTCGTGTAAAAGGAGTACTCAATATTAAAGGTGTTGGTCAAGAAATGATCATTAAAGGTGTCATATATGTAAAAGGCAATGAATTGTTTCTTACTTCCGAGTTTATAGTGAGTTTAAGCGACCACGATATTCGAATCCCTCGTATTGTACAGCAAAAAATTGCCCCTGAAATTGGAGTATCATTAACTGCAAAGATGAAAGTTATAAAATGAAGAATCTTTATTTTTATTTGATGATTTTTCTTTGGCTCTTCCCAACTGGTATCAGAGCACAGCAACCTTTTTTTAAAGAATTAAATATCGACCCGCAAAATGATAATGTAAAAGCAACCGCAATTTATCAAGATAAAGATGAAATTATATACGTGGGTACAGGTGTGGGATTATTTAAGTTTGATGGATTTAATTTTACGCCCATCAATTTTCCAGAAAAAATTTTATCAAAAGATGTAAAATTTATAAAAAATGTAAATAATGAACTTTGGGTTTGTATGGCAGATGGTTCAATCATCGGGTATTCAAAAGAAAAGAGTAGGATTATAAAATCACCCATTAAAAGTTCGGTATCTTCTATCGTTGAGTTTGATAATAAAACAGTATGGGTTTCTACGTACGGTGAAGGAATATTTTATAGAAGTGGAAAAGATTGGCATCGCCTTTCTGGAATTCCAGATCCCTATATTTATCAGATTGTAAAACATCCTTCTGGTTTCATTCTTGCCGGAACAGATGCAGGTCTGATTGTAATTGACCCCGCTTCAATCCCTATTAGTTTCAACGTATACAATTCAAAAAATGGATTGCCCGATAATATTGTGAAAACAATCGGAATTCATCCGGATGGAAAAGTGTTGCTTGGTTTACAGGAGCAGGGATTGTTTTACTTTAACATGAAGGATAAGTCTTTTAAGAACGTTGAAATTAATAAGACTTGGAATTATGGCGCATTGAATTCAATTGTTACTTTACAAAATGAATTTTGGTTGGGAACCGAAGGCTTTGGGTTAGTGGATTATGAATTTA
>CAIXTT010000226.1 GCA_903922455.1 uncultured Bacteroidota bacterium
GGAGGAACTAATTTAGAGGTGATTGTCGAATCTAATTTTGGTGGTGCAGGTGGCGAAGCTTTTAATGGTAAAATATTTTCAAGAAGTACTATTGGATTTAATGGTTTTCAATATTGGGGCGCTGATAATACACCTCCGGCAGGAAATGGAATTGTAGCCAATACACGTCCCGATGTACAACTTTATTATAATGTAGCTACGCCTTGTGCAGGTGTTCCAGTTGGAATAACTGCTGTTCCTTTCCCATCTTCGGTTTGTGCAAGCATACCTTACTCGGTAAGTTTGTCAGGATTGTATCCTCCTTTTAACAGTGGATATACTTTTCAATGGATGTCATCTACGGTAGGGGCTGGTGGGCCATTTGCAGCAATTCCTGGAGCAACTCAAGCGATCTATTCCAGCACTGGGCAAATTGCAACAACTTGGTATCAATGTCAAATTAGATGTAGCGGAGGACCCATTACCAATTCAAGTGTAGCTGTTGTGAATTTAAATTCACCTACTACATGTTATTGCGGATCCAATGCTACTTCCAGTGTAGATACTGATATTGGTCAAGTAGTTTTTGGTCCAATGACAAATCCTGCTGCTATCGGTACAACTACTAATAATCCTACATCATTTAATACATACACGAATTTCACAGGAATAGTACCGTTACAGAATTATACCCAAGGGATCAATTACCCTCTAACATTAAGACAAATCACCTCTGGTAATTTCTTTTTTGCTGCCTATTTCAATGTGTTTATCGATTATAACCAAGACGGATCTTTTGATCCTACTACAGAACGAGTATTTAGTGGCGGCCCTACAGGGCCCACTAGTGCAAATCCTATAACCACTTCTGTAACGGGTAGTATCACCATTCCATTTTCATCTTTTACGGGAGTTACACGTATGCGCGTTTTGTTAAGGGAAGGAGGAAACAATACAAATCCTCCATGTGGTACGTATACTTGGGGAGAAACTGAAGATTATAATATTAACATTGTGCCCGGAGTCCCATGTGGATTGACCAATCCTGGATCTGCAACCACATCCCTCACCAATGTTTGTCCAACTCAAGTTTTTAAATTAGATATTACAGGTACAGTAACATTAGGTTCTGGAATGACATGGCAATGGCAGAGTGGTCCAGCATTGGGCGGACCTTGGACCAATATAGCAGGCGCAACATCGTATCCTTTTGCTACTACTGAAGCAGCATCTACTTGGTACCGTTGCAGAATTACATGTGGAGCCACTATTTCATTTACGAATCCTGTGTTGGTTACATTGAATACACAAGCCCAATGTTATTGTATTCCGGTTCATATTCCGAATTGTAATAATATGTGGACATCCAATGTTACATTTAATACATTGAATAATTCAACGGGTTGTTCAAGTAATAACGGATTAGCATATAATGTTTACCCTGCATCTGGAACTACAACAACCACCGTAACTCAAAATCAAAATTACAATATTAGTGTTACTACTAGTGGAATCATCAATAGTATTATTTCTGTTTGGATCGACTATAATTTTAACGGAGTTTATGAACCCACGGAGTGGCAACAAATTGCAGTAAGTAATCCGCCAGGAAGTACATCCATGGTTCCTGTTACCATCCCAGGTACTTCTGGAACGGGACTAACGGGTATGCGTATACGTTCTCGATTCAGCGGAAATATAAATACTTCTACTAGTGCATGTTTGACTTTTGGTTCTGGTGAAACAGAAGATTATTTAATTACTATAAATCCATTCACACCTCCTGCTTGTGCGGGTACACCGGGTCCATTTACGTCATTTGCTTCAGCATCTACTGCTTGTTCAGGTACCTTGATTAATTTATCATTAAACCCAAATACATCTACTGTTTTCGGGGGATTAACTTTCCAATGGCAAAGCGGACCTTCCGCGATTGGTCCATGGACAAATATTACAGGGGCCACTAATAAAATTTATAGTTTTAATGCCATAAAAAGTGAATGGTATCGATGTGTCGTAATCTGTACAAATTCTGGAATAACGGCTAATTCAACTCCAGTTTCAATCACCATCCAACCTACTACATGGCTAGGATTTACAAATGACTGGAATGATCCCACTAATTGGTGTGGTCGTGTTCCTACATTAGTAGATGATGCTCTAATTTCATTGGTAGCTTCTGGTCGACCCGCAGCATCTTACTTTTCCCCAGTGGTAGCAGTAGGTGATACGATGTTATCCAAAAATTTAACTGTAGCTGCTACAGATTCTGTTACCGTATTAACGGATACTACCGTAACCATGAATATTGCTCAAAGTATTCATAATAATGGTCGAATTTCAATTAATTCTTCAAGTGCTGATGTTTATACATTTGGTAGTTCTGTTACCACTTCTGGTTTGCTTCAAGCTTTCAGAGGAGGATCAACGCCTGATAATATCGTGCAAGTTATTTATACAGTTTCTGAGTTGCAAGCAGCGGGAATGCTCCCTAATGATTTAATTGATTCTATTTATTTATCTTTTTATTTTAGAGGAAGTACAGCAGCCTATCAAAACTTTGCTATTTCATATGCTCAGCTTCCTGCTGCTCAAGACCAGTTCGTATCTAATGATCCATTATTAGGAGTAACGCCTGTTTATTCAAACGCTGCTCTTATTATAGGTGCTCCAACCAATGGAGTCTATACGGCCTATACTGCGACTTCTGGATTATTGAAACTTCCATCTACTAATTTTAGATGGGATGGCGTCAGCAATATTTTATTGCAAATATGTTATGACATGTCAGCAGGAACTCCTGGCGGAAATGATTTTATGTACTTATCCAGTACCGCACCACGTAAATCCATGTTGTGGATTGGTTCAACGAACATAGCTACCAACGGTTGTAATTTAACTTCTCTATCTCCAAATTTAATTTCCAATTTTGGTCAAGTTCCTTCAACGTTACGACCTAATATTGGCTTTAGATTCCGTCGACCACAAAAAGTGATGAATGGTACGATTGGTGCTGATTTAAATAATAATGTCGGTTCTAAATTCTGGTCGAGCTTTGCTAACTTATCCATTGTAGGAAATTTAAATAATAGTTCAATATTGTATTCCGATACTTCATTGATAAGTTTAAATGGTTTGTATAATAATAATGGCACTACCGATTTTAGTTATGCTCCATTATTTTCGAATAGAAAAACCATTATGAATTTTACAGGTTCCGATTGGAATAATAATAATTCATTTTTAGCAGGTAACTCATTGGTTAGATTCAATGGAACTTTAGCCCAAAATATTGGTGGTTCTGTTAACACTACTTTCCATGAACTTCAAATTAACAAAGGGGCCGCCTCTCAATTCGTGACTCTTTTACGTAATGTGGCTGTTGATGATACCTTGACGCTTACTCAAGGTCAGTTGCGATTAAATTTGAATGCCATTGATATTAATAATGGTTTTGCTTCAAATACGAGCACGGTAAATCCGATAGGACCCATTACAAGAACTTCAGGATTTATTATAAGCGAAGATACTGTTGCTTTAGTGAATTGGAAAAATATTGGAACGAAGAATGGTTCACGCGTTGTTCCATTTGGAAATGGTGCCAATGCTGCTCCCCAGTATATTCCATTTTCATTTCAACACGTTTCCGGCGACTTAGGTAATCTTAGCATTGCTACGTACAATGCTCCTGCTAATTTACCTTGGCCTCCAGGAGTAACGCATATCAATAATGTGACATCCTCCGCTAATAATGCACCATCTACCGTTGATCGTTTTTGGATGTTATCTAAAACAGGACCAAATCCTGTAGCTGATTTAGTTTTTAGATTTACACCGACAGAACGTCCCGGTTTGATGAACACAAGTTTCTCACCAGGACGTGCTCAGCCTTGGAGAAGTCAAGCACAAGGTGCTGGAGTTAATAATGCATGGATACGCTTACTTGCTCCCTATACAACTACCACTTATCTACAAACATATGGACAGGTGTTTGCAATTTATGATTCAGTTCGAGTAAAAGGATTTGATTGGCCAATACTTCCTGCGCAAGGTGCTCCGTATTTTGCAAACGCAGGACCCTTAGGCAATAGCAATCCTTGGGCAATTTCAATCAATAGTCAGCCTCTTCCTGTTGAATTGATAGCCTTTGATGCAAAGAGAATTGAAGATAAAGTGAAGTTGACTTGGTCCACCCTCTCCGAAGAATCATCTGACTATTATTTCGTAGAGCGCACATTGGATTTCAATGAGCATATTCAAGTTGCAAAAGTTGCGGCTGCTGGAAATAGCAATCAACTATTGAGCTATGAAGGGTGGGATCATTCTCCCAAGGATGGTATTAATTATTATCGTCTTTCTCAAATGGATTTTGATGGAACGGTGAATGTGATTTCAGATTATATCCCCGTCCGTTTCGGAAAGGATTTGAAATTTGAAATTCTGTATTTATTGAATGAGCCTTCATCATCACTGGTATTCGATTATAATTCGAATGAACCCCTTCAGCTTTCAATATTTGATTTAGCAGGACGACTAATTCAAACAACATCCTCAATTACTGCTCACATTGGTTTGAATGTATTGCCTGTTGATTTTAATTTCCTCGCTGCTGGTTTATACACAATTCAATTACGAAATTCCGATAGCGCCAGAAGTTATCGTTTTGTAAAACAGTAGGTTAATTTAAGAGTTAATGCCCCTGTATGAGCTAATCATAGAGGGGCATTTTCGTAAATTAAACTTAAATTTCCATGTTTATTCTCTGTACATTTGTTATTCCAAACAAAACAGTAAAACAAGCAACTTAATTATTATGAAAAGATTATTATCATTACTCCTGCTCCTTAGTATCGGTCAAAATGGATTTAGTGCAAATCAAAGCCTTTGGAAAAAGGCTTCTCTCTCTGAATTATCTACTTTAAATGAGGCAACGATTCGTACAAAAAATTCTTTGCATTATAAATTAGAGATCTCAACATTTACAAATTTATTGTATTCTTCTCCGGAGGAATCATCTTCTTTGCTTGGAACTATTATTGAGGTTCCTTTTCCAGATGGAACGTTTAAAAGTTATCGAATCAAAGCAACACCAATCATTCCACAAGCTTTGCAGAACAAATATCCTGGAATTAAAACATGGTCGGGACAAGGAGTTGAAGATCCTTCTTCGGTAATTTATTTAGATGTGACGATATGGGGATTTCATGGGATGATTTTTTCTGAGCAAGGCACTGTATACATCGATCCTTTTAACCCTTCTACCACTGAATTTTATAAAGTCTATTGGAAATCGAATGCGCTTAGCTCGAGTCAAATTGCAGCTTGTGGATTTGATCCAAGCACAACCGAAAATCAAATTAATGCTGCTGAAATTAGAGAGCGCGTGCAACAAGGAGGTTCTCCAAATAATGTAGCACGCAGCGCGGGAAACACATTACGCACCTATCGTGCTGCTATTGCATGTACTGGAGAATACTCTGCGTATCATGGTGGCACTATACCTGGTGCGTTGTCAGCTATTGTAACCAGTTTGAATCGAGTGACGGGAGTGTATGAACAAGAAGTGGCCATTCGATTGGTATTGGTTCCAAATAATGACACGTTGATTTTTTTAAGTTCAACAACAGATCCATATACTAATAGCAATGGAGGTTCCATGTTAGGACAAAATCAATCGACGGTTGCATCTCGAATTGGAAATAGTTATTATGATATCGGACATGTATTCAGTACAGGTGGTGGAGGAATTGCTGGATTAGGTGTCATCTGTAGTTCTTTATCAAAAGCGCGCGGAGTAACTGGATCGCCTTCACCTATCAACGATCCATTTAATATTGATTATGTAGCTCATGAGATGGGACATCAGTTTGGAGGAAATCATACTTTTAATAGCAACACGAGTTCATGTTCGGGTAACGGAAATTCAGCTACCGCCTTTGAACCAGGAAGTGGAACAACGATTATGGCATATGCTGGAATTTGCGGATCACATAATACCCAAAATTTTAGTGATGCATTTTTTCATACAGCAAGTTTTGATGAGATCCTTGACTATGTTACTTTGTCTGGAGGATCAACATGTCCAGTTTCAACAGCTACAGGAAATAATGCTCCCGTAATAACTTCAATAGGAAGCGACCATGCTATACCATATCAAACTCCATTTTTGTTAGAAGGGGTCGCGAATGATCCTGATGGTGATCCTATCAAGTACAGCTGGGAGCAATATGATTTAGGCCCTGCTGGAAGCCCAAGCGTGCCAGTAGGAAATGCACCACTTTTCCGATCAATAATTCCTACAACTTCTCCCATTCGTTATTTCCCTAAACTTTCTGCTATCGTAACTGGAGCAACTTCTATAGGTGAACGTTTGCCAACGTATGCGCGCGATTTACAGTTTCGTTTAACGGTAAGAGATAATAAACTTGGTGGTGGAGGCGTAACGTATGAAGAAGTTTTAGTTACATTGAATGTAATTAACACCGGTGCGCCATTTGCCGTAACTGCTCCCAATACGAATGTAACGTGGGTGGGCGGTACTCAAGAAAATGTGACTTGGAATGTTGTTGGAACGGATTTGGCTCCCATCAATGCAACCAATGTGGATATTTTCTTATCGACAGACGGAGGATTTACTTATCCTACAACATTGGCCGCTGGTGTACCAAATACAGGTGTTGCAACGGTAACTGTTCCAAGTATTAATAATACAACAGCTCGTGTCATGGTTAGAGGTGCAGGAAATGTTTTCTTCGATATTTCAAACGCCAACTTTACAATTACGTTTATACAATCCTTGAATGAAAATTCATTAAGTGATGTAGTTCGCATTTATCCTAACCCTTCTGCCGGATTGTTTAATTTTAGTTTAGCTGGCGAATATAGAGGTGATGTATTGGTTACCATCGCGGATATGACTGGCAAAATTGTGGAAATGAAATCCATGAATAAAAATGGAAGTGGGATGGTAACCATGTTGGATCTAAGTTCACTTCCAAAAGGTGTTTATACAGGTACTATCTCTACTTCAGAAGGAGTTAAAACAGAGAAGTTGGTAATTACTAATTGATATTAAAATTCTATAAACCGAGTGTTGTTTTACGACAGCACTCGGTTTTTTTATGGATTTATTTTGAAAAAATTTCGATTTACCAAGAAATGGTAGTTTGCTTATCGTAAATTTGTATCATTCATGAAGAAGTTGCGCAAAATATTTTACGGAGCCATTGTATTAATACTTGTTGGCGTCGTTGCCATTTTAGTTTATTTGGCATCACAAAAGCCACATTATAGCGGAAGTATCAACATGCAAGGTCTTGCCAACAAAGTGGAGGTGATTTATGACTTTTATGGCATCCCTCATATTTATGCGGAAAGTGAGGAAGATGCGTATTTTGCTCTAGGTTTTGTACATGCGCAGGATCGTCTTTTTCAAATGGAAATGACGAAGCGCGTTGCCTCCGGACAACTTTCAGAAATATTAGGAGCAGATTTTATTAAAGTAGATGCATTTTTTAAAACATTGGGTTTTGATGAGCATGCCGATGATGCAGTTAAAAAGTTTATGTCAGGTGATTCGCTTCCTTACCAAAAAGCTGCAAAGGCCTATTTGAAAGGAGTGAATCAATTTATTGTAACCGGAAGCACTCCCGTGGAGTTTGTCATGCTTGGAATTGATAAAAAGGAATTTACAATTAAAGACATGTATCTGGCTACAGAGTATATGGCGTTTAATTTTGCCATGGCTTTTCGTACAGATCCAATCATGACTTTTATTGAACGGAAATTAGGCGCATCTTATTTTAGAGATATTGTTACTGCACATATAGATAGTTCAATGACTATCCCCACTATTTCTTTTAATTCCGATTCTTCTAGAATGCCTATCGATTCTATTCGTAATAATAAAGTGAGTGCATTAAATACAGTGAATAGTATTCTAGATAAAGTTCCTATCTCCCCATTTACAGGCAGCAACGCCTGGATAGTGGCACCTAAAAAATCACAGTCGGGAAAAGTATTGTTTGGAAATGATACGCATATTGGATTTTCCCAACCTTCCGTTTGGTATGAAGCACATTTGGAATTTCCAGGATTTAGTTTTTATGGAAATTTCTTAGCTGGTTTTCCTTTTGCTGCTATCGGACATACTCGTGAAATGGTATGGGGATTGACGATGCTGGAGAATGATGATCTGGATTTTTATTCAGAGCGATTGAAACCTGGTGACTCAACGATGTATTGGTCGGATGGAAAGTGGAAGCAACTCAGTAAAGTGAATAAAGTCATTAAGGTAAAGGATGAGGAAGATGTTAATCTAACGGTGAGGAGTAGCCGTCACGGACCTTTAATGGATGATGTGATGCCTGAGTGGAAGCAAGTAACAACCAATGCAGTTTCTATTTGGTGGACACATTTGAAGTTTTCGAATAATTTGATGCAGGTGACGTATGAAATGAATCATGCTAAAAACTTAGATGAGTTTCAACATGGTGTTTCGAAATTAATATCTCCCGGATTAAACGTGATGTATGGCGATCGTGAAGGGAATATTGCTTGGTGGGCTGCTGGTCGATTAATGAAACGTGCCGCTTCTGTAAATCCTGTTTTGTTGTTAGATGGATCCAAGTATAGTTTAGATCCTTCTGGATATTTAGATTTCTCTATGAACCCGCAATCCGTGAATCCTCCTTCGGGTTTTGTGTACAGTGCCAATAATCAACCCGACACCATGCCAGGTCAGGGATTTTATCCAGGTTACTATACGCCTGACGATAGAGCCCAACGTATTATTAAGTTGTTTGAAGAGAAAAATGTATTTTCGTTGGAGGATTTACAGCGTATCAGCACCGATGTTCGTTCGCCAACAACACCAATAGTAGCGACTGTCATCCTGAATTCTATTCGTACCGAAGTGAAAGAGAAAAGTGCGGCACATTCCAATTCCTCCAAAGTTTTGTTGATGTGGGATGGTGAGCACCAGTTGCGCAATCAAGCTCCAACCATTTATTATAAGTTGCTGTACTATGTTTTGCAAATGGCCATGGAAGATGAGTTGGGTGCAGAGAATTTTAAATTGTTATTATCAACGCATGCATTAAAGAATAGCATTTTGTCCTTTGTAGAAAATGATTCATCCGTTTGGTGGAACGATGTGAATACACGCGATGTAAAAGAATCGCGCAATATTATTTTTGAAAAAGCATTTGATAAAACCGTTACTGATCTCATCAAACAGTTAGGAAGCAATACCGACTCTTGGGAGTGGGGGCGAGTGCATATGTTGGAGCACAAGCATCCTATTGGCATGAAAAAGCCATTTAATTTAATGTTTAATGTGGGACCATTCCCGGTTCCAGGCGGACAAGAAGTCATCAATCAAATGGGATTTGATTTGAATCCCGATGGTGTTTACCGAGTGAAGTACGGTCCTGCGATGCGCATTGTATTAGATATGGCTGATGTGGAAGGTTCAAAAAGTGTGTTGCCAACAGGACAATCGGGAAATGTAATGAGTAGATATTACAACGATCAAAGTAGTTTGTATAATTCAAACAAATTACGCAAACAAAAAATGAATCGTGCCGAAATCGAATCCAACCGAAGTGGAAGGTTGATTTTGGAACCGGGGAAATAGCTTCTAGCTGCTGGCTTCTGGCTTTAGTTGCTTGTGTAAATTTATTCGCTGCGTCCGTTGCTCCCATCGACTTCGCTCTGGGTAAATTCCGTTGCTAACGCTGCGTTTAGACATCCCAATCAAATTAAAATTTTTATCATCTTCTCTGCCAAAATTCTCGCAATCTTCTCATTCGACTCATGCGTCCATCCTGCAATATGTGGAGAAAGTACCACTTGCTCCATCGCACAAAGTTCTTGGAAAGGCGATGGTAAATTTTGGTTGTCGATGTGTTCGAAGCTGAGTGTTTCGTATTCGAGAACATCTAAAGCAGCGCCCCTAATTTTTCCGCTTTTAAGTCCATCTACCAATGCCTGGGTATCTACATTTTTTCCTCTGGCTGTATTGATGAACCAAATGGGTTTTGCGAAACGTTGAATCCATGCTGCATTCACCATATACTTCGTTTCTGCAGTGAGCGGTATGTGTAAACTCACTACATCGCATTCACTAAAAAAAACTTGTTCAGTACACTGTTCAACAAATGGGAATTCATTTTTGTCGATTTTTACATAAGGATCTAACGCTAAAATTTTAACATCAAAGCCACGTAATTTTTGTGCAAACGATTTGCCCATCTGCCCAAAACCGATAATGCCAACGGTTTTACCTGCTAATTCAACGCCTCTATTTTCTTCTCTTTTCCAAAATCCTTGTCGTACTTCTTTGTCGGCGCGCAGAAGATTATTGAAAAGCATCAACAACATTCCCAATGCATGTTCTCCCACCGCAGTGCGATTTCCTTCAGGTGCATTTACGCAAATGATCATTGCTTTTTGTGCAGCGAGCAAATCAATATTTTCCATTCCAGCTCCGGCCCGACCAATGCACTTTAGGGTTGTTGCTTTCTCAATAAAATCAGCATCAATGGCAAATCGACTTCGAATGGCGATGCCTTGATGATTTTGAATTTCCTGTAAAACTTCTTCCTTGCTTAAATGATATCCTTCTCGAATGGAAATGCCTGCCGCTTCAATCGTCTTTATAAACTGAGGATGCAAGGTGTCAATAAGAAGAATGGATTTTGTCATGCAGCAAGTATTACATCTTTCTCAAAACTTATAGCAAGGATCCTTTTAATAATGCAGCAGCAATACTAAAGTAAATGATGAGACCAGTAACGTCAACCAATGTTGCAATGAATGGCGCAGATGATGTTGCAGGATCGGCTCCTAAATGTTTTAAAAGTAGTGGCATCATCGATCCCA
>CAIXTT010000227.1 GCA_903922455.1 uncultured Bacteroidota bacterium
CAAAGGGCAATGGATATTATGAAGAATACAAATCAAATCAAGAATTATCAAACTATAATATCTCAACTGCAAGTACTGCTGATTCTCTCATTACGCATTCGGATTTAGTGAGAAGAAGATGGCTCGACAATTGGTTTTATGGAATTACTTGGAGCGTAAATGGAAATATTACTGAGAAATTTCAATTGAATATGGGTGGAGCTGCCAATCGTTACGACGGAAAACATTTTGGAGAAGTAATTTGGGCTCGAAATGCTGGGAGTTCCGAATTGACTGAGAAATACTATGAAAATACAGCCGCAAAAGATGATTTAAATTCTTACATTAAAGCCGACATCCAATTAACTTCACAAATTAATATTTATGGAGATTTACAATATCGCCATGTGAATTACTCTTTCTTAGGACCCAATGAATTTGGAAGTTTATTCCAACAAGAAGTGAAGCATGATTTTGTTAATCCAAAAGCAGGAATTACATATCTTACCACAACAAACATTATACTTTATGCTTCCGCGAGCCTAGCTCAAAAAGAACCTAGCCGAAGTGACTACATTGAAACCTCTAACTTTTCGCGCCCAAAGCCAGAGAAAATGATCGACTATGAAACTGGAGTAAAATGGTCGGGGAGAACACTAAGAGCAAGTGTTAATTTATATTATATGGATTATACCGATCAATTAATTCTTACTGGAAAAGTTAATGATGTTGGAAGCTATACTCGAAGTAACATCAAAGAAAGTTATAGGACCGGAATTGAATTAGAAGCTGCTGTTCAAGTACACAAAAAAATAGTGTTTCAAGGAAATTTCACTTTAAGTGAAAATAAAATCCCCACATTCACTGAATTCGTTGATGCGTATGATCAGAACTTCGACTATTTAGGACAAGAAGAAATAATTTACAAAAAAACAACCATTGCATTTTCGCCTTCGATGATCGCTTCGGGAGCATTTCATTATAATCCAATTTTAAATAGTGAAATTAGTTTTATCGCTAAATATGTTTCACAACAATATTTAGACAATACCCAAAGCAAGGAAAGTAAAATCCCGGCTTACTTCGTTGGTGATATTCGACTATCGTACAACATCGGCAAACCAAATTTACCAGGAATTAAATTTAACATCTTGCTCAATAATATATTTAGCACCTTGTATGTTTCCAATGGGTATACGTATGGATATCTCTACGACAATTCAAGAATACGAGAAAACTTTTATTATCCACAAGCTGAATTTAACCTAATGGGGCAGGTTACATTGACGTTTTAAATAGTATCAGGATGAAAATAAATTAAGTATATATTTCAATTGATTTGCATCATCAATGTATAAATGATTGTGTCTATTTATAACAGTGGCAATAATTAATTCCACTCCCGCTTTTTTTCTTTCATTTCGAAAGATGGATGTAAAGGATATTTCAAAAACCAAGGCTGGTTTAATATTCCGTACATGTCCAAACTTCTCGATAAAATCCATGTTTAATTAATTCTATGAGCGCCATAATTTCATTCCCATTAGAAAGTTAAAAAAGCATTCTATACTTCTCCGCTCAAAAATCACAATAAAATTATTAACAGCGAACAATTATTTGCATTGACGATGATACAATCAATATTGAGTCAACAGAGAAAGAATACGAATTAGTGTGCTTTTAGTAAAACAGCAAGCTCTTCAAACATTTGCCAACTCAATGCTTCTGCTCTTAAATCGAGATAAGGAATATGCGAGAAATCGGGTGGTAAAATAGGACGCAATGCATTTCGCAACGTTTTTCTACGTTGATTAAATCCAACTTTAACTACCGTCGTAAACCACGATTGATCCACGCGCATGGTCATGCGATCATTGCGTTTCATTCTTAATATTGCAGACTTCACTCTTGGCGGTGGAGTAAATAGATGTTGGTCGACCGTAAATAAATATTCAATCTCAAACCAAGGTTGCAACAGTACACTCAAAATTCCGTAGTCGCGATTTCCAGGAGGCGAAGCAATACGCTCTGCTACTTCCTTTTGAAACATCCCGACCATCAGTGGCACTTTATTCTTGAATTCTAAAATGCGAAATAATATTTGCGTAGAAATATTATAAGGAAAATTACCAATGATGGCAAATTGATTCACGAACAATTCGTCCAAATTCATTTGCAAAAAATCACCTTCTATCAATCGATCTTTCAATTCCGGAAAATGCAAATTCAAGTATGGGATTGAATCACGATCGATTTCTACGGCATATGTCGTATAAGATTTATTCGGTAACAAATACTTGGTAAGTACTCCCATCCCTGGACCAATCTCCAACACATCATTCACGCCATCTGGCAACTCTAAAGCATCTACTATCGCCTGCGCGGTATCCTCATCATTTAAAAAATGCTGCCCTAAAAATTTCTTGGCTCTTACATCACCTGGCTTCCACGTCATACCACTTCCAATAAAGTGCGAAATGCAGTAAATTTTCCACCATAATGTTTGGCGGCATCTTCTTGTAATACGGGTGCGAACTCATCACGGTATCGCTCGTAACTCTCCATGTCGTGACAAGTATATTGGATCGCATAAGTGAATCCACCTACCTCTTCAGCCAACACACGACAAATACGTGCTTCAAAAAATATTCCCACCTTCAGTACATCTGGAATATGTTTCTCCTTCATCCACTTCAACCACTCCACCGACACATCTTCGTCAATACTGACCGTTACATTATAGATAATCATTTTTCTAGCTCTTCATTTATGATGATCACTGAAACCATCAACTCTATTAATTAATTTTATCTCCGCGCAATGTTCTGAATCGCTTTCTCGCATCCACAACAAAAAGACTTCCTGGATATTTAGTGAGTAGAGTTTCATACAGCACTTTTGCTTTTTCCTTATCGTCTAATTTATTTTCATTTAAATCTGCCAATTGAAATAGGGCATCATCCGCTAAAATATCGTCAGGATACTTATCAATAATATCTTGTAAATAGACAAGCGCTTCTGTAAAGCGACCTTTTGATTTTAAGATTTGCGCTTTCTTAAACCATGCTTCATCAGTTAATGAATGATTGGGATATCCATTGATCAAACTGTCCAACACCATTAAAGCAAGGCTATCCTTATTTTGAAAATCCAATAAGTCTGCTCTGGAATAAACGATCATTGCTGCATTGGAAGTGTCTAAATTGGTATTGTCGGTAATCAACAATGCCAATGACAATGCATCATTAGAGATCAACTGACTTGTGGCTGCTTTCAACACATTTAGTTGATCTTTTGCCCAATCGAATTCACCTAAGTAATACGACAATCTTGAATTACGAAACTTTGCTTCACGACCCAATATATCATTCTTAAAATCTTTATCCACTTGTCCGTAAAGAAGCGCTGCATCCCATACCAATCCATCAAAAACATAAATATCGGCCAACTCCAATTTACATTCCGCTTTAAACTGCGATTTTAAATTAGGTAATTCAATCGTTTCATTTAACAACTCAATGGCTGTATCGGTATTAAACAAATAAAAGGCTTCCAAATGAGCATATCCGCGAATAAGTGGCGCTGTAGCAACATTCTTTCCCAATTCAGATAATGTGGTTACATAATCTTGCTTAAGACGAAGCAAATCAGCTTGCGTATAATTTCCAGAAGACGTTACACGCTCATTCACTGCATTGATCAATTCCATGCGTGCAGTGGTGTAATTAATATTCAGTGAGCCTTTTTCAACTACATACTGGAAACATTTTTCAGCGGTTAAGAAATCCTTGTTGCTTAAGCATGTTCTACCTAAAATTAATAATCGATCACCGTTTTCAGCTAGACGTTTATCTAACCCTTTCGCTTGAATAAATGCCGACTCAAAATCTTTTTCCTGCAAAAACAACCAAAGCAAGAGCTCACTATATTTCGATTCATTCGGATACTTTTGAATACTTCGCAATAAACTTTGTCGAACTAAATCACTCATATTCCCACTTAAATCATTTGCAATTTTATTTTGCAAGATGGTTTGAATATTGGGAAGATAACCAGGATTAAAATCAATCATCGTAATGTACTCATTCACCATTTCATTAAACTTTCCCAGCTGACCATAAGCTTCAGCCAACTCAAACGAAAACGGATAAGCACCCTTTAATAATTTTCTTCCTTGCAAATAAGTTAAAACCGCATAATCAAACATCTGATTCTTAGTAAATGCATTTCCTAACAAATTCACTTGATTAATATCGGTTTTCAAATTACTGATCGCTTCTTCATACACCTTCTTTGCGTCGTTATTCTTTCCCTCTAAATCATAAAGCAATCCTAAGTCGATTCGAATAGAAGGATCTTGCGGAAATTTTTTCTGATGCTTTCGAATTAATTTTTCTGCCTTATCAAAATCCTTCAAAGCCATTAAACATTTAGAATAACCCGGATAAGCTGCGAACGGATCCTGATCATAAAACTTTTCAAAGTACACGACAGCCTTATCGTATTCACCGGTGCTAAAATATTGATTGGCTAATTCAGCATTCGATTGTCCGGGTTGTGCAAATACACCTTGCGAACCGATTGCAATAAACAGAATTAAAAATGCGAGTATTTTTTTCATTTAATAGTATCAAATCCAGTATACGGAACTAAAGCGGCAGGGATACGAATTCCATCCTTACTTTGATTATTTTCTAATAAAGAAGCCACAATACGAGGTAACGCTAACGCAGAGCCATTTAGTGTATGTGCTAAAACTGGCTTTTCATTTCCTTCACGATAACGCAATTTTAATCGATTGGCTTGGAAAGATTCAAAGTTGGATACAGAACTCACCTCTAACCATCTTTTCTGAGCACCACTCCACACTTCCATGTCATAGGTTAATGCAGAAGCAAAACTCATATCGCCACCGCATAATTTCAAGGTGCGGTAAGGAAGTTCGAGCAAATCCAATAAACTACAAACATAGTTTCGCATCTCTTCCAGAATTTTATAACTTGAATCAGGATGTGCAATTTGAACAATCTCCACTTTATCGAATTGATGCAAGCGATTTAATCCGCGAACATGCGCGCCGTACGATCCCGCTTCTCTACGAAAACAAGGTGTGTAAGCCGTGCACTTAATAGGCATGTCTTCTGCTTTCACAATGGTATCACGAAAAATATTGGTTACTGGAACTTCTGCAGTAGGAATTAAATATAAATTATCTGCGGTAACGTGATACATTTGCCCTTCTTTATCGGGAAGTTGTCCAGTTCCAAAACCAGATTCTTCATTGATTAAAATGGGTGGTTGAATTTCATAATACCCAGCCTTTGTTGCTTGATCGAGAAAGAAATTTATCAATGCTCTTTGCAATTTTGCTCCTTGCCCTTTGTAAACTGGAAATCCAGCTCCAGCAATTTTATTACCTAATTCAAAATCGATAATATCGTACTTCGCAGTTAATTCCCAATGCGGCAATGCATCGTCGTCGAGCTTCGGCATATTTTTCTCATTCAAGAAAACGACTTCATTGTCTTCGGGTGTTTTACCAGAAGGAACAGAAGGAGATGGAATATTGGGAAGTACGACTAATGCATTCTTCAAATCATCTTCAAGTTTTGCTAATTTCTCTTCTTGCCCTTTCGCTAATTCCTTGATGGAAGTACTACGATTACGCAAATCATCCGCTTCTGCTTTTTTTCCCGACTTAAACAATTCGCCAATCTGCTTAGCCAAAGTATTCTGCTCTGACAAAAGCATTTCAACTTCTGTTTGAGCTTTTCTTTTCTCTTGGTCAAGCGCAATAATTTCTTCTATAGCTGCTGCTGCATCTATATTTTTAATGGCTAATCTGTTGATTACATCCTGCTTGTTTTCACGGATATACGATAACTGAATCATAAACTTTTTCGAATGAAGTGCAAATGTAGCCGTTTTTAATCGTTCTTATCACCTAATTTTGGCGGATGACTTCAGAAATTATTCAATCAAGTGATTTCTTAAAAAAAATTGCTTCCTCGCAGGATGCCATTGGAATAATAATGGGTACAGGCTTACATCAACTGGCTAAATCCATCAAGATCAAAGAGGCCATTGATTATACCAAGATCCCCCATTTTCCGACGAGTACGGTAGAGTCTCATAAAGGCCAGCTACTATTCGGGACCATTGAAGGTAAAGAAGTGATTGCAATGCAAGGACGATTTCATTTTTATGAAGGCTATTCAATGCAACAAATCACTCTCCCGGTGCGAGTTATGAAGCAATTGGGCGTAAATACTTTATTGGTATCCAATGCCGCTGGCGCTTTAAATCCATCTTACCAAAAAGGAGATTTGATGCTCATTGAAGATCATATTCACATGCAAAGCAGCAATCCACTTATTGGGAAAAATGACGGAGAGATGGGTCCAAGGTTTCCGGATATGAGTGCCCCTTATGATGCACTTCTAAGAGCAGAAATCTTGAAAATCGCCAAAGAAAATTCTATTCGAATGCAAGAGGGCGTTTATGTTTCCGTAAATGGACCCATGTTGGAAACAAGAGCAGAGTATAGATACTTGAGAACGATGGGTGCCGATGCTGTGGGGATGAGTACAACACCTGAAATTATTGTTGCTCGACACATGAATATGCGATGTGTTGGTATCTCTGTACTGACGGATGTATGTGATCCCGATCATTTGCTACCTGTAACATTAGAAGAAATTATTGCCATTGCTGAAAGTGCTGATCCCATCTTGAGTAGAATAGTAAGCCGATTAATCGCAACGTTATGAACGAATATTTCAAGAGCTGCGCTATCCTTTTTTTCACAGGAATAAAAACAGGGATTCATTCTTCAATAGTGTTCAATGAATCTACTCAACTTGCTATTCAAGAATTAATTTCTCTTCACGCACTGAATTTTGAAATTGTACAGGCTGATGGAATTCAAGAAGCCAATGATTGGCCCAATAGTACTATTCATTCAACAGCAATTGAAAATTATTTATGCGCTGCCTATTCAAAAAAATTCAAAGAAGGATTTAGAAAAGTAATTGGAGTTTTTTCATTGCCATTACAACTCGCGCCAAAACAAATGGAAGAAGCGATGTTAAGCATTCGACCGTTGGATTTTTGTATTGGTCCAGACACGCATGGAGGAATTTATTTATTAGGCATGAATACTTACGAAGAAAAATTAATTCTTCACCAACCATGGCTTGGCACAACCCTATGTAAATCAATCATTGGTGAAATCGGAAATCAAAAAAAAATAACTTATAAATTACCAACGCTCGGAATCTAGTTCATGAATAGAGTGAAAATAGATTTCTTTGCACTAAAATTCGATCAAGAAAAGATGTTAACCTTACTACAACAATTTGAAGATAAGAAGCCTGAAATAATTTACGAATGGAATGATCCACAATCGGAAGCGTGCGGATGGATCGTAATCAACTCATTACGTGGTGGCGCTGCTGGAGGTGGTACTCGCATGCGAAAAGGATTAGATCGACGTGAAGTGGAATCATTAGCGAAAACCATGGAAATTAAATTCACAGTAGCAGGACCACCCATTGGAGGAGCAAAATCTGGAATTAATTTCGATCCACGTGATCCTCGTAAAGAAGAAGTATTGAAGCGTTGGTTCAAAGCAGCCATGCCGTTACTAAAAAATTATTATGGTACAGGCGGCGATCTTTTTGTAGATGAAATTCACGAAGTAATTCCGATTACTGCTGAGCTTGGATTATTACATCCACAGGAAGGTGTAGTGAACGGACATTTCAAAAGTGAAGGTACGGAACGATCAGAAAGAATTCAAAAACTTCAGCAAGGAGTTAGTTTAATGGTTAATGATCCACGTTATGTGCCAGCAGGTTCAGCGTATACCATTGCTGATATGATTACAGGATATGGGGTCGCTCAATCTATCATTCATTTTTATAAGTTACAGGGAGATGGGATCAAAGGAAAAAAAGTTATAGTACAAGGATGGGGAAATGTAGGTGCAGCTACAGGATTTTATCTATCTCAATCTGGTGGATTACTCACAGGAATTGTAGATCGCAGTGGTGGTGTATTAAATGAAAATGGATTTTCGCATGATGAAGTCATCAGCCTTTTTCATTCACGAACAAAAAACATGTTTGAAGGATTTACTAAAGTAGATGATATTCAAGAATCCTTTTGGAAACAAAAAGCAGATGTATTTATTCCTGCCGCAGCATCCCGCTTAGTGACTCTTGATCAAGCAAGCGATTTATATGATGGCGGATTGAAAGTAATTGCATGTGGAGCGAATGTTCCATTTGCAGATACTGAAATTTTCTTTGGACCTATTAGTCGATTTGCGGATCATCATTTAAGTGTGATCCCTGATTTTATTTCCAACTGTGGAATGGCAAGAGTCTTTGCTTACTTAATGAGCAATCCAAAAGAAGTCTCAGCTGAAGGAATTTTTACTGACGTTGCTAAAACTATTCATCAAGCGTTGGATAATATATACAAAATCAATCAAGGAAAAAAAGATATAACGGCTAGCGGATACGAAATTGCTTTGAAGCAATTATTATAAATTTTAATTTAGTAACATGGATGAAAATTGGTTAAATCAGGTGTATTTTGAGAATGATGTGCGCAGCTACCTGTTGTTTTTCACCATCATTCTTTCTGGTATCATTTTAAAAAGATTTGTTTCTTTCCACTTATCCGGACTTATTTATCGAGCCATAAAAAAACGTGTAGCTGGAGTAGATGTAAAAATGCTTCGTCATTTATTGCGTAAGCCATTTGGGTTATTTGTTATTTTACTAAGTGTTTACTTAGCTTGCAAGCAGCTACACTATCCAGAAAGTTGGCATTTACCATCAGAAGAAAATTTCGGCATTAGATTTATTATTTGGAGAACATTTCAATTTTCCATTTTCATTTCGATTACATGGATTGTGCTACGGTGTATTGATTTTTTTGGAATTGTATTGACTCATCGTGTTGGACTACATAATTCCAATAACGATAACAAGTTGATCCCCTTCATGCGAGAAGCCATCAAAATAATAGTAATTATTTTGAGTTTTTTTATCATCCTCGGCACCATCTTCGATGTTAATGTTGCCTCTCTCATTGCCGGATTGGGTATCGGAGGACTTGCATTAGCCCTTGCAGCAAAAGAAAGTATTGAAAATTTATTAGCATCATTCGCCATCTTCCTAGATAAACCTTTTTCTACAGGCGATTTAGTAAAAGTAGGAAGTGTAAAAGGGTCCGTAGAAAAAATTGGATTTAGAAGTACACAAATCAGAACCCTCGACCGAACCATCTTTTCCATTCCCAACAAAAAAATGATCGATTCGGATGTAGAGAATATAAGTCAGCGCAACATGATTCGCGCGAGTTTCACCGTACTCATCCGCTTTGAAACACCAACTTCAAAAATTGAAAAATTCAAACAAGAGATACATTCCTTTCTAAGAAATCTTGATTACGTTTCCTCAACTACACCTCCATATATACATATAGAAAATTTCACCATTCAAGGTGTTGAGATGAAATTTATCTACTTCATTGAATCCATCGATTTCACTTATTTCAGTGAAAGAAGAGAATTCATCTTTCTAAAAATTTTAGATACCGCCCAACAAGAAGAGATCAAATTGGGAATTCGGGATATTCAATAAATAAGGATTAAGCTCCAACTTTAATAAGCCTTCTTTGCAATTCTTGCTCCTGGTAAGTTGTACCAATCGTCTTGATGACCTTATGCTTACCGCCTGCTTTTGATGTTATTTGAACTGATATACAACCAGATCGATTCTTCAATTTTCTTAAAAACATACACATAAATAGTCATGCAACACCCAAAATCAAAAATCGGCACTTATAAATCAATGCGTTAGCACCACTTTATGAAAAAG
>CAIXTT010000228.1 GCA_903922455.1 uncultured Bacteroidota bacterium
ACAAACATTCCCGTAAAACAACGCTCCTTAATGAATACAGAATCTTGCCCTGTGCATCCTGACGAGTCAGTAACCGTCACAGCATACCATCCTGTATCGGTTACCATGAGTGTATTTGTAGCACTTCCTGTCGACCATAAATAGGAATCGAATTCTCCGGGTTGCAAAGCAATAACATCTCCGCTACAAAATAGTATATCGGTAGGTAAACTTGGATTAGGTCCACCATCACCATTTACAATCACATCATAATTTTTTGTTAGACTACAGGTGGAATCTGCAGTAAGTGTCACTTGATAATTCCCTAAAGGTAAATTTGAAAGAGACGTTCCCGTTTGCGGAGGATTTGTGTTCCAAATCAACTGCAAATTGGGGTAAGGCGATACCGTTAGTTGAATGGAACCATCATCAGAGCCATTACAGGTCAATGGAAAAATTTCGGCACTGACATCCGGAATAATAACGGTTCTTACCTCCGTAATAATTCCAACACAAGGTTCATCCAAGGTAAAAGTTACAGTATACGTTCCGGGAGATGAAAAAGTATGAATGTCGGTGAAATTCGTAGACGTATTACTTCCTGATGCAGGATCGCCAAAATTCCAAGTTTGCGTTGTCGGACAGTCGCCACCGTTAGCTTCAAATCGAACGCGGTTATTGGTCTCGCAAGTGTATGTAAAATCCAGGATGGGTTCGGGGAGATTGGAGATCGAAAAACTGTCGATGGCAATACCATCGTAATTATTACACGAAGTACCGGAACTAAAGGTAAAACGAAAAAGCACATCGGACTCACCAGCCAAATTACTTAAACAATAAGAAGCCGTTACCCATTGCCCGCTTCCATTCCCTCCTAAACAAGATCCATTGGTAGGCAACGTACTTCCCGACCAACCTGTAGTGGGCGATGCTAATCCATTTAGGTTTGTAATAGCCGGTGAATTGAACCAATTCGCTGTTTTACAATTTGAATTGATACTATTAAAACCCACATTTTGCCATGAACTTCCTGAATTCGTTGAATATTGCAAGTTTCCTCCATCATACTGACGCTCTGTATCCCAAAAAATTAAAAATTGAACATAAGGTCTCGGGACAGAAGTAAAATCAAAACAAGGGCTCTGGATCCAGGCTTTTTCTCCACCATTATAGTTAGCATTGGTTAATCCGCCCGAAATCCAACAAGAATTCCCACTTCCAGCGCCTGTAATTCGAACTTTAGCTGGAGTTCCCCATGTCCAGTCGCTATTTGCACCTCCTGAAGTCCAGCCAGATGGCCCCGTTTCAAAATCTTCAACAAAAGGATAAGTAGTAACGCACTGCGCATACATAGTGCTATTTATCAACAATATAAGTAAAATAAAATACAGATAGCTGCGCTTCATAATTCAGCAAAGTTGAGGAATAATTTCAATTTCTAAACTATGAACCGATTGATTCCTTTAGAATTCAGCTGCATTCAATTCCAAATTCAATTTCACAGATGAAGAAAGCAAAATTTGATCATGAAGTTTCGCCTCGCGATTCCATCAAAAAAAAGAAAGATGAAAATTGTCATGAAGAGTGCAACTGAATCAGCATATATCTTAATTATCTTTGCCCAAATCAAAATCGAAAGCATGAAAAAATCTTTACAAACAATTCTCGCATTAACCACCATTATTGCTGGCTTCACTTTAGAAGTAAGTGCACAGCGATATGTAACGGAGATCTTCCCTGCTGCTTCCAAAGCAGCCAATATTACTTACGGTAACAATATAACAGTTATTGGTGCATTGGCAGGCGGTGGACCTGCACCTCAGGATTTAAAAATGGATGTTTACACACCAGCAGGTGCTCCGGATCCATTAACTCAACGTCCGTTGGTCATCATCATGCATACCGGAAGTTTTCTACCACCGGTGATCAATGGTCAGCCTACCGGATCAAAATCAGATAGTACAATAGTAGCCATGTGTACTCAATTCGCAAAGCGTGGGTTTGTGGCAGCTGCTATGACTTATCGTCAAGGATGGAATCCACAAGCAACCGGACCAACTGGTCAGGATATTCGTACTGGAACGTTGTTACAAGCTGTTTATCGCGGATTACAAGATGCAAAAGCTTGTGTACGTTATAACAGAGCCATTGCGGATACTGGTGGAAATCCTTACGGCATTGACCCAACCAAAATTATTTTGGGAGGAGTTGGTACCGGTGGATACATTGCACTGGCGTATTCTACATTAGATGATACAACAGAAATTTCACTGCCTAAATTTTTAGCGAATTCAAATAATGCTACTTATGGATTTACAGCAGGGCAATCCTATATTAATCAAGGCTTATTGGGTGACTTCGATGGATTTGGTGGAATTCCACAATTAAACAATCCGAACAATTCACCGGGATACTCCAGCGATGTGCAGTTTGTGTTTAACATGGGTGGTGCATTAGGAGATACCTCCTGGACATCAGCCGGCGATGCGCCAACAGTTGCGTTTCATGTAGTCGGAGATCCATTTGCTCCTTACGGTGTGGGAAGCGTAGTTGTACCGACCACTGGTGATTTCGTAGTTGAAGTTGGTGGAAGTCGTGAAGCAGTTCGCTTGGCGTTTGATTATGGAAATAATAATTGTTTTGCAAATGCAGGATTTACAGATGCACTAACTACTTATGCAAATACGGTGAATGAAGGTTATGAAGGTTTGTATCCTTTCTTTACAAGTCCAGCTCAACAAGCAGGTCCTTGGGAGTGGTATGATTCTACGGCTACAGTATTCTATTCATCTTTCCTTCCTCCTCCTTACAATACGCAAGGTGGTGTCGCATACAGTAATTCAATATTAACGAATCCTGACATGTCGAAAGCAAAAGCGTTAGCGTATATAGATACCGTTATGGGCTATATGAATCCTAGAATTGTTTACTGCTTAAACTTATCTACTGGATTAAACGACGATTTAATTTCTGAGTCAGGAATTAGTTTCTTGCCAAACCCAGCTATCGAAAGAACAACGATTAGCACGAGTAAGAAAGAATTAATTCGTGCGGTGAGTGTGTTTGATATCATGGGTAAACAAGTTTATTTCCAAAATCAAATTGACCAACCTTCTGTAGTTTTAGAAAGAAATCAATTAGAAGCTGGAGTTTATCTCGTTAAAGTAAATTTAGATCGTGGCGTAGCAACAAGTCGCGTAATTTTCCGTTAATTTCAAAAAATATAAAAGCCGTCTCGTCAAAATAACGAGACGGCTTTTTACTATAATGAAACGTTCTCTTTTAATTCTTTTACTGTGGATGGGGACTGTGCTAACAGCAGAGTCGCAACGATTACATTATCTCGTACGCCTAGGCGATGAGCAAATGGGTGATATGCGTGCCACCAAAACGATAGGAATCAAAGAAAAATATTTGATAGAGAGTAAAATCAAGATCGATAAAATGATTAAATTCGATTTGATTTATACGATTGAATCTATTTTCGAAAAAAACATTTTGCTATTATCAAATGTGATAGAAACTGCCAACGGAAAAACACAAACCAATAGCGAAACGAAACGAAACTCGACAGGCTATGGCGTAACGACAAAGAAGGAAACAAAAACAATTATTCATAAAGGCATCACCAACAATTTATCCAAAATTTATTTTGAAGAGCCGTTGGGCATCAAATTAATTTGGTCTGACAGCTTTGGAGAAATGCTTACCCTAAAACCAGCGGGCGAACATCGGTACGAGTTAATTTTGCCGAATGGAAAAAGTAGCTTCTACTCCTACATCAAAGGAATTTGTACTTTAGTAGAAACTGAAATCGTGTTTGGTAAGTTGACCTTTACATTAACGAAATAAAAATTATCAATTAAAAAATAATGAAGAATACCCGTGCAGTAATTCTTATTGGCGCCCTAATTATGGGATGCATTTCATCCTATGCACAAAAAAATGTAACGACGTTTGGACTCATGGTGCGTCCTGGATTTCCCAATCAGTTTTTAGGGGCAAGTGCCGATGAGTTTAATGATAGTACGATCTTTTATAAAATAAATCAGAACTCAGGGATTAGCTTTGGTGCCTTGGTGCGACAT
>CAIXTT010000229.1 GCA_903922455.1 uncultured Bacteroidota bacterium
ATTAAATAAACCGCATTGGGTATTAAAATCTCAAAAGGTTTTAATGTTTTTATAGCTTCTGACTTGAACTACGCAGTACTCATACTGCTTCGTTCATTAAATAAACCGCATTGGGTATTAAAATCTCAAAAGGTTTTAATGATTTTATAGCTTCTGACTTGAACTACGCAGTACTCATACAGCTTCGTTCATTACATAGTCTAAAATGGGAATTAAATTCCCTATTGTTTTTGATGTTTTTACAGCTTCAGTCGTAACTTTCGCAGTACACGTACAGCTTCAGTCGTAACCTTCGCAGTACAAGGTATGGAATTTATTAAGTGATGGCTGCTTAGAGAATATGTCCTGCTAAGTTAGCAAGTGGACTTCGTTCTCCCTTTTCAAGCGTGATATGACTGTACAAGGCTTGATTTTGCATTTTGTCAATTAAAGTACTTAACCCATTACTGTGTGAGTCGAGGTAGGGCGTGTCAATTTGAAAGATATCTCCTGTGAAGATAATTTTAGTGCCTTCCCCGGCTCGTGTAATAATGGTTTTTACTTCATGTGGAGTAAGATTTTGTGCTTCGTCGATGATAAAACAAATATTACTTAAGCTTCGTCCACGGATATAAGCAAGGGGAGTAATGTGCAATTTTTCATGCTCCACCATCTCATTGATTTTGTGATATTCTTTGTCGGTTTCTTTGTATAAACTTTGAATGAATTTCAAATTATCCCACAGCGGTTCCATGTACGGATTAATTTTTGATTTGATATCGCCAGGTAAAAATCCAATGTCTTTATTGCTAAGTGGAACGATCGGTCGTGCTAAATAAATTTGACGGTATTTGCTTTTTTGTTCTAACGCTGAAGCCAATGCAAGCAATGTTTTTCCAGTTCCTGCAATTCCCATCACGGTAGATAACAAAACATTTGGGTTAAGGATGGAGTGTATAGCAAAAGCCTGTTCGGCATTCCGAGGACGTATGCCAGCTACAGGCTCTTTATGGATGCGCTCTATCCGATCAGTCGTTGGATTGAACCATGCGAGGGCGGAAGCGGTTTCTTCCTTACTTCGCAGTATAAAGTAATGATTCATCACTGGCTTTTCTTTTACCACATCTTTCCATGCACACCAACCATCTTGATACAATTTATCGATCACTTTTTTGCTTACATTCTCAATAGCCGATTTTCCAGTGTAGAGATCTTGTACATCTTTTACTTTCCCCGTCTCATAATCTTCAGACGCTAAGTTTAGAGACCGAGCTTTTAAACGCAGATTGATATCCTTACTAATGAGTGTAACAACTCGGTTTGGATACGCTTCTTGTAAGCTTAAAGCGGAATTAATAATATGATGATCGGCTTTCTTCTCTCCAAAAATCACATTGGCATCAATCGTATTATTTCTTTCATTCATCAGCACTTTGAATTTCCCCTTCGTTGTACCATTTAATGGAATCCAATCTTGCAGAGAAAAACTGGCCGATAATTTATCTATGGATCTTATGAATTCTCGTGCTTCGAAATTAATAACATCGTTCCCTTTTTTAAATCGATCTATTTCCTCAAGTACGGTAATGGGAATGGCTACATCGTGTTCCTTAAAATTAAAGAATGCATTATGATCAAAAAGGATGGCTGATGTATCCAGCACGAAGATTTTTCTCTCTGTCGATTTTGTTTTAGCTGAAGCTCTAGGCATATAGTGAGGGTTTACTTCGAATTTAACGGAGAAAAGAACCTTAAGTCAATTGACATTTCAAAAGTTAATCTACAGGTTGATGTTAATAAGTAAAAGCAAATTAACGTTTGATAAAAAATCTAAAGAGTTGATCGAATAAAGATTAGTGGTCTGATAAAAGCGTTACAAATCAACCAAAAGTGATTTCACCATTAAAGGCCACTTAAAGACAAGAGTTTTGTATTCTAATGAAAATCTAGGCTTTATCATCATTGCTTTCTACGAATGCTAAAAGCAATGCTTGAGTCAACCTTGTCTAATATTCTATCATCAATGCAAATAGTTTTAAATTTCAGTCACTTCAATTCCAAGCTCATCATCCTGAATAGAATTTAAATTCATCAATGTGTTAATTGAATCTTGAATTGAATTGACTTGATTAAATAATACTTGAACATTTTGATCATCACAATTTTGAAAATATGAAATATCTCCAGGCATTTCGTTACCATCAAAGTCCGAGTATTCATCAGCCATTGCCACATTCACCAAATTAACAAATAGTTCATTTTTCATTTGATTCAAAAAATCAAGTGATTCAATAATTGCTGCGCTTTTAAGTATGTA
>CAIXTT010000230.1 GCA_903922455.1 uncultured Bacteroidota bacterium
TCAAGGAGCTGTTTTCTTTTGGACACTTCCATTAATTCAAAGCATGGGACTCATCAAAAAGAGATTTCTTGTTTATCTTTCCGCCATTATTATTGGTGGGATCACAAGCATACTATTGATTCCAAGTTGGAATGAATCTGGTGCGGCAATAGGACTCTTAGTTGCAAACTTGTTTATCACATTTCGCTTCCTACAAGCTGGATATTATGAGCTCAACCGCACATCGATTTCATCAGCAAAATAGTAAGAATTTCGCATACAAAAAAATTATACATTGACATGAGTATCTTAGAAGCTAGTAGAAAATCAGTCGCATTTAAACATCCAATTGCGGCACTTTCCTTTTATATGGGAAACAAGAGTGCACTGCATGAAGCTATCATTCTTGATGCGGCAAAATATATTTTTGGCTCTAATACTGATCTTCGTCCTTGGAAAAATGCTTTGTCAGAAATTACGTCCAAGGCTCTCATTCCACCTAACGAAAATACTTTTGATGTAGTAGTTGGTAATAACTTGAATACAACTTTTGGAAAATGGATTTGGTGCTGTGTACGTGTTTTACAGCCTGATTCCATGATTGAAACTGGAGTTGCGCATGGTTCTTCATCGTGGATAATTTTAAATGCCATGCACAAAAACGGCAAAGGAAAATTGTATTCTATCGATCTACCGAATCATGATACCAACAAAGACTACAACTTTAAGCACACGCAACCTGAAACGGGATGGATGGTGCCCGACCTATTAAAATCGCAATGGGAATTACATCTTGGCTATGCTCAAGAGCTACTTCCCATGTTATTAAACAGACTTCAAAAAATTGATATTTTCTTTCACGATAGTGATCACAGCTATGAGCATATGAAATTTGAGTTTGAAACTTCATCTCCTTTCATTCGCAAAGGAGGGTTGATGCTGAGTGATGACGTTCATAAAAACGAAGCTTTTACTGAGTACGTAGCAAATACTAAATACAAAGCATTGCAATTTAACAAAGGAGGGTGTGCTATTGCACAATAAATAATGTCGAATCCTTATATTATTTATTTATCGCCCTATGACATTCTACGACCTCGAACTAATCAATTAAGTGATGTTCGATTTACAGAAGGCTTTTCACAAAACCAATGTCACACTCATCTTATAGTGCCCTATGTTGAACGCACCGATAATATTTCGAAGAAAGAAGTTGCAGAGACTTATGGATTAAAGAGTCATTTGAATATTCATTATAGTCCCACTCATTTTACAGAAGATGTAAAAGGCGGCTGGCAATTGGCACAAGTTGCTTGGCATGGTATACGAACCACCTTTACTATTTTAAAACAACGGAAAAATAAAAATCAAACCTACATTATCAGCAGGAGTTCTCATTTACTTCGCCCCTATTTTACGCTGAGAAAAATATTTCCTTCTCGATTTAAAAATGTTGTACTCATCCATTGGGCTCATGATTTCCATACCAGCAAAAATCATCAACGCATTCATCAATTAGCAGACTATATTATCGCTACCAATAGTTCAATTCTAAATTCCATTCTAAAAATTTCAAAAAGAAAAAGTTTAGATGGAAGCTTTACATTAAACCCGATAACAGAATCGCAAGCGTTAGAATATTTCACAAAAGGAGAAGCCAGGAAAGAAGTAAAACTCACTCATATCAAAACGCCTTTAGTGGTTTACACTGGTAAAATAGGAATTAACTATGATAAGGAATTAAAGTACATTTTAGAGGCGGCTCAACAACTTCCGCAATACACCTTTCTTTTTACGGGTGGAAAGCCAAAAACAATAGTCTTCTGGGAAGACTATTGCTCTAGTTTAGGACTAAACAATATTGTATTCACTGGATACTTATCCGACTATCGAAAAATTAAATACTACCAATATAGTGCTGATGTTCTAATTTCATATTATACAAAACAAGGACATGATGTTCGTTACAATTTTCCGAACAAGATATGTGAATACATGTTAACTGGAAATCCGATGGTTAGTCCAAACTATCCTGCTACACAAGACCTTTTAAATGAAAACAACTGTACCTTTACCTCACCAGAAAATAGTAAAGCATTAGCAAATAGTATAAAGGAAATAATTGAAAATCCTTTACCAGCTCAGCAGAAAGCACAACAGGCAGCTAAGGATGTAAGAGAAATTACTTTCAAGAAAGTCGCAGCTCGACTATTAAAGCAATTCCCAAAATGAATGCCGAAAGAAATTTAAAACTATTTTTGGAAAAAGGGTATGTCACTAAACTGGACCGAAAACTTTCACTTTTATTACCTTTCTACTCTTCCCAAATTGCTAAACGAGTTTTTTCAAAAATTAATACGGTAGCACATTCGCATGCTGGATCTTATTCTCAAGTAACCCCATCTGTTTACACAGGGATTAATTCAGTTGTCAAACTAATTCAACAACAACTTCAGGAATCAACATTAACTTCTATAAAAGCAGCAATTGTTCATGGAAGCATTGGTGATGGAAATGAAATTGGCTATAGTGATTTTGATGGAATTGTGATTGTCGATGCAAATGAAATAAAAAATGTGAAGCATCTACTTGAGCTACACCAACTCATCAAAAAAACCGAACTACTGTTTTTTGAGCAAGATGCTTTACAGCATCATGGATGGGCGATATTTCTCTTAAACGATTTACGAGACTTTAAGGATCATTTATTCCCTCTTGAACTCATTCAAAACGGCAAAACTATTTTTGCAGCAGATGCATTCACAATAGAAGCTCAGAACACCTCCAAGAAAGACCAATATAAAGCTGTTCTCAACAATCTATGTTCCTCCATTGTACATAAAGCCTCTCATTTATCTACACTTAGAAATCAGTATATTTTCAAGAATTTACTAAGTGAAATCATGCTTTTACCAGCTGCATTTTTACAAGCAAAATATTATAAAACCATTTCAAAAAAGGAAAGTTTTTCCAAGCTAAAAAATGACTTTCCAACTATTGATATAACGATTTTGAATTGGGCAAGTGATGTTCGTCTAAATTGGGCACAAGATTCTTTAAATTTAAAAACACAACTTTTTCACCAATTTAAAAATGCGGGGCTTCCAATTTCATTATTAGCTCCCAAAACACCAGAAAATATTTTAGTTCAGTTGGATGAAAAATGGAAGCTTCAAGTTATTTTACTTTGCAATTCGCTCTTACAAGAATCGAATTAAAGTAACGGATAGTTTAATCTTTCCATTACTTTTGCCGCAATATGATTAAAGCTTTCAATTTGCACATTATTTAGGCGGGCGATAGCTTCTTGATTCATATCCTTTATTTCTGCGCTCACCTTATGAATTTGAAAACTCTTCCTAAAAATAGATTCGTCTATATCATCAATACTTAAAAAACCAGCTACCTTTTTCATGGTTTCCACTGGATTTGCAACCAACTCTTCATACTTTAATTGAAGATGATTTTTTAAGAATAGGATATCATTCAACAAAATTTCGTTAGAGACACTCCATTGCGTAGAAGCCTTTTCAATGCTATGATTTTCCTTTCGATGAATCCCTTCACTCACCGCATATCCATTACGAAACAATGAAATAAAATAGGCATTCGGAAAATTAGCTTGCAACCATTTTGTTCTAGCGGCATTGAGTATTGTTTTCTCAATCAAAATTTTTCTTTTGGGATGATTATAAAAAAAGCCCCATTCTCGTCGGAGTTTATTCGCATCAATAGTTGTAGCTGAGTTTTCATCCAAATAAAACAAATCCGATTTCAAAGCCCATAAACGTGGCAGATCGTAATTGGCGCCGCGAGGAAGTTGGCTGCTATAAAATTGTCCTTCATTGGGCATACTGCCAATATGTGGATGGGCGGCAAGCAAATTATGTAGCAAAGTGGTGCCAGAATTATAGCAACCAACGATAAAAACCCATTTCTCAGGATGTGGTTCAGCTATGAACAAATGACCCATAGACTTCAACTTCAGTTTAGCCCATAGCTTCAGTTTTGTTGAAAACCCATTCATAGCCACAAATTTACATTAGTCTAATCAATGTTCTACTCGATATTGCATTAAAAGTTACTTTTGCTTTAGATTAAATGAGCGAGCATATCCTAATTCTATTGAATGAAAGAAGTCGAACCGACTTCCTCGATGATCTCCAACAGCTCATCCATTCCTTTTCCGATCACTCACTTTTACTTTATTTCACACCTTCTTCTCCTGAAATTGAAATGGGAATACCCTTCCCTTTCCGACAGTTTCCAGGACAATATAGAGGGGATATACCGGTTCTAAATACAGGGATTCCTAGAGATGAATTCAAAATAACACTCCTTTTAAATTTGAGCGGGCAGAATATTTTAGATGATCAATTGCGAAATATTCCAGAAATTAAATCTGAATTTTTTAGTCAGTTATACATGCAGTATAGTCCATCTATCATTAACGGAATTATTCAGCAAAACAATCAATGTTCATTTGCTGTGACATTAAGAGACAAAAATAACGATCTCTACCAGCTTGTAGAAGGTACATTTAAGTTGCTGAATTATGATTATAAAAAAGCACTAGAACTTATTTTCCGTGGAAATATTCATTTATTGGCAGATGGGTTGAAACGTTATTTCAAAAATAAAATTGGAAATATGATTGGTAATGACTCCCCAACGGAGTCTATAAATGCTGCCAAACTACATTTATTAAAGCGTCGATTAAATCAAAATAAATTCAAGCATCGCATCCAGCAACTGTTTTATTATGACAAATGGAACATAGGAATTATCGATGCTCCCATCGAAGAAGTAGCCTTACAAAAAAATAAAACTTGGGACGTAAAATGGCTTGAAGAAGCAAAGGAAACTCAATTCAATGCAGATCCATTTGGTTTTGAAATCGATGGAAATCATATCCTTCTTTTTGAAAATTACATCAACAAAAAAGGGGAAATCAGTTCGAAAATAAATACCGAAGAAATAAAACCTCAATTAGAATTACCTATTCATTTAAGTTATCCTTATACATTTTTTTATAAGGGAAGTTGGTATTGTTTGCCCGAACAAAGTGCATCGAATAAATTAGAAATTTTTCAAATTCATCCCACCACTTACCAGCTTGGACGTCCTGTAGAAATCCTTTCTAATTTCAAAGCAGTGGATCCTAGTTTGATTTTCAAAGATGAGAAATGGTATTTATTCTGTACGGATGCCAGCGACAAAGGTGCGGATGTTCGACTTCATATTTTTATTGCGGATATATTAACTGGGCCCTATCGTCCACATCAAAAAAATCCAGTCAAGACCGACATTTCGTCCGCACGTTGCGGAGGTAAAATATTCACACATGAAGGAATAATTTATCGTCCATCGCAAGATAGCAGTGAAACCTACGGCGGAGAAATTGTTATACAACGTATCGATTTACTCACAGAAGAAAATTTTTCGGAGACTGAAATCAATCGCATACAACCCGCCCATCTGCAGGGAAAATATAGCAAAGGATGCCATACGCTTTCATCTTTAGGAAAACGTACTTTAGTAGACGGAAAAAGAGAAATTTTTAGCTTTCGAAACTTTTTCCAAAAATTGCGTAAAAAACAGAATGCCTAATATGCGATTTATCGATCATCCTCAACCTGCAGCGCGTAGTTTATACGACGAAGCGGTACAGGGAATTATTGATCGCAATAAGCATCTACTCGGCTTAAAATCAATCGTTCAGTTCGGAAATATAACTACTCCTGGAATATCGGATATTGATCTATTATTCGTTTTTAAAAATAAACAAGAGTGCTTAGCTACGGGATTAGAAAACTTACCCGAAGTTCACCGAAACTTGTTCACGCATGGGATCATGGCTCTATCAGAAAATCAATATACTGATAATGAATATTATACGATTTGGAGTGAACATCATTTAGTTTGGGGAGAAAATCCATCCAACCCAGAGCGGAAACGCAGCCATGAAGATGAAACGATTTTAAAAATCCAAACTGCAGTTGAATTTCTGATTGCCAATTTCATTGACATTAAAATTCAAAAAGAGTATCAAATTGTAAAGCTGCGTGCATTACTTCAACACATGAAGGGTATATTATATGATCTCGAATATTTAAATGATTCTCATAGTATACTACATCCTCATTTAATTGATCTAAAAGAAATAATTCGCAATTGGTTTGAAGCCATTCCGTCGGAAAAAAAATTAATTGAATGGTTTTTCTCCTTCGAAAAACTTTATGATAAATATGTTGATCAGGTGTTGTTAAAACATCCTATGTATTTACCTTCAAGAGATGTTTTACTGATTTCAAAGAATATGATTTTGAAAAATGATTCCCATGTAAATTTCAAAAGAAATGGGATTTTGCTCCCTACCTTTTTAAGTTTCGCCGGGAGATCTTATGTTAAACTTCAACATCGATTTAATCAATTTACGATTTCTTGTCCACTCACACATCAAGCCGCGCCCATCGTAAAAGAGCGATTCGAATTTTTAGTTCGCATGAAAGAGTATAACCGACAATATTTACCTAATTTTATGACGATAACCACTAGCATTACCGCCAAACTTATCTAACATGAGGTGGACAAATCCCGGTGCCATCATTGAGAATACGATTCGCGCCAATCAACTAAAAGCATTCTTTGAAAACCTTGGTCAAAAAGAATGCTTATTGGATTTAGGATGTGGTCCACGCCCCCATTTTTCAATTTATCAGCCCTATTTCTCAAAAACGATTGGTGCAGATTTAGCCGATTCACCTTTTCCAAAAAAAGAAATTGATATTTATTGTAGTGCTACTCAAGTTCCATTGCCATATGAAAGTGTAGATGTGATTTTATGTACAGAAGTATTACATGATCTTCCAGAACCAGATTTATTTTTCACCGAAGTGAAACGATTGTTAAAAAAAGGCGGCGTACTGGTGATGACAAGTCCATTTGTTGTTCCCATTGTTGATGGTTCATTCGACCACTATCGGTATACAAAGCAAGGATTGATCTATCGAATCCAAAAATCTGGTCTTGAAGTTAAATCCATTGAAGAGGTAGGCGATCTATTTGCTACCATTATCACTTTATGCATTAAACCCAGCTTAAAAATCTTCAATGCCCTCTCTAAAATGCTGCATATAAAGGCCATTTATTCCATTTACAACCCCATTTTATTTATTTTAGTCGTATTACCTCAACTCTTTTACTTGTTTTTATCCAACCTTCCTATCATAAAATCGATCTTTAAAAGATTTCGTTACGGACCAATCGGATATGTATCTATTGCCCAAAAATCTACGTAAAAACGCGAATGCTTCCTCTAAAAATACTACATATAATTTGGTCAACCGAAATGGGTGGTATTAGCAAAGTTGTATTGCACCTTTGTGAAGAACAGCAAAAAGATCATGAATTGCAAATAAGTGTATATTGTGCGAAAGGCAAATCAGCATTATTTGAATCATTTGAAAAAAAAGGAATTTCAATTTTTGCAGGTCAATTTAAAGGAGCATTACAAATTTCCTTTTCGTCGTACAAAGAATGCAAACTGTTAATGGCAAAATTTGATCTTATCCATTTTCATTCTTACAATCCGCTCCTAGCCTTTGCAGCCAAGCAAAGCGGTAAAAAAATAATTTACACGGAGCATGGAAATTTTGGCATCGGAAGAAAAAAGAAATTGAATGATCTTATTGTAAGATGGATGCAAAAGCAGTTCTTGAATAAAAGTATTGATGCCATCTCATTCAATTCAGAATTTACAAAGAGCACATCCATTCATCGTTTTGGACTATCTCGACCCATCAAAGAAGTAATTTATAATGGTGTTCCCGTAAACTTGAATTCTGCGCATTCAACAAATCAATTTCGAAAATCAGAAAACGAATTTCTAATTGTTGCAATTGGTCGACTTGCTCAAGTAAAACGATTTGATCGATTACTAACTACCATCTCAAAAATTGAATCTTCTAATCTCCGATTAATCATCATGGGCACGGGACCTGAGGAAATATCATTAAAAAAACAAGTTTATGATTTAAAAATTACTGACAAAGTAAGCTTCGTAGGACAAGGAAATTCACTTCAGTTACTTCAAGAATCCAATCTATGTGTTATTCCTAGCCAAGGTGAAGCATTTGGATTGGTTGCCATAGAAGCCTATCAAAAAGGAAAACAAGTTCTTGTGTTTGAAGATGGTGGTGGAGTGACCGAAATTGTAAAACAATTAGAACCTCATTCTGTAATTAAAACAGAAAGTGAATTAGGTGATCTCGTTACATCTTTGATTCAAGAACCAATCGAACAAAATGCAACAAAAATGAGTGCAAGGAAAAGTTATGCTGCACAATTTTCAATGCAGGTGATGTCATCTAAAATTAAAAATCTATATTTATCCAACTAAGTTATGTGCGGTATTAACGGAATATTTTACATGAACGGCAACTCACTTGCAAGTAGCAAGGAGCTGGTTCGTGCAATGAATACATCCATAGCACATCGTGGACCTGACGACGAAGGTATTTGGTCGTCAATGGATGACCGACTGTTTTTAGGTCACCGGAGATTGAGTATTATCGATCTTACCGCATCGGGACACCAACCTATGATCGACGAAATTGGAAATGCAATCGTTTTCAATGGTGAAATTTACAATTACAAAGAATTAAGAGATGAACTGAGTAAAGGAATACATTTCAAAACGGGAAGTGATACAGAAGTCATTTTAGAGTTATACAAACAACATGGACATGCTGCATTAAAGCAACTGAATGGCATGTTTGCATTTGCTTTTTGGAATCAACACAATGAAACTTTATTTTTAGCACGTGATCGTGCTGGCAAGAAGCCCTTGTATTATACTTTGCACGATGGCAAATTTGCATTTTCATCAGAGATTAAAGCATTACTTACCCTTCCGTGGATAAAAGGGGTTCCCGATCAAGAAGCGCTCTATCATTTTCTCACATACAATCAACTTCCGGCTCCACTCACCATGTTTGAAGGCATTCATAAGCTGGATGCGGGAGAATGCATGACATTACACAAGGGGCATATCAAGATTGAGTCTTATTGGAATATAGAACCACACAGTTTCGAATCAAAATCAGAAAAAGAAATAAGTGACGAACTTTATCAACAATTAGAAAAAGCAGTAAACTATAGAATGGTAGCTGATGTACCTGTTGGAGCCTTTCTAAGCGGAGGTGTTGACTCCAGTGCTGTAGTCGCATTAATGAGAGCACAAAGCTCAGCAACAATTAAAACATTTGCAGTAGGTTTTGATGGACAGTCAAATTATGATGAAAAAATTTATGCTGACCAAGTATCAAAAATGTTCAACACGGAACATTTTGAAAAAAACATAAAACCTGAAGACATTGCGAATAGCTTACCACTCATCATAGACAGTTTTGATGAACCCATGGCCGACGCGACTTGCATCCCCATTTATTTCATCTCCCAACTAGCACGTGAAAAGGGTGCCATCGTTGTACAAACAGGTGATGGGGCGGATGAATTATTTTCAGGTTATAGGTCATGGATGAAATATCAAAAAATTTACCCTTGGTATCATATTTACAATAAATTTCCAGCGTTAGTTAAAAAGGGAATGGCCAGTATTGTCAATGAAACCAACGACGAAGCTTCTGCCATTCGTGAAATTTTTTCTAGAGCAGCACGTGGCCAAGAATTATTTTGGGGAGGTGCGAAAGCCTTTAAAGAAAGTACAAAACGAAGTTTCTTAACTGCACCCTACTTAGCAAACATCGGAGATATAAATTCGTACTCAATCATACAGAAATACAAGAGCGATTTTATACAACTCAAAGCAAAACATCCTTGGTTGACTGATACAGATTGGATGTGCTATTTGGGATTGAAATTTCAAATACCCTCGAAGTATTTATATCGAATGGATAAATTAGGAATGGCGAACAGTATTGAAATCAGAAATCCTTTCCTAGATTACAATATGATTAATACCGCATTTTCCATTCACTCGAATTATAAAACCAAAAATAAAGAACCAAAATATATTTTAAAGAAAAGTTTAGAACGGATCCTTCCTCCCGAAATTTTATATCGAAAGAAAATGGGATTCTGCGTACCCTTGCAAGAGTGGGCAGGAGAAATTATGCTAGATTATACAGAACAAAATCTCAAATCATTTACTCAAAATATTGAGCTATTCTCTGAAGCTGGATTGCATGCACAAATTCAAGCCATTCGCAAAGGAAACAAAGCATACACGAATCAACTATGGACCATCTACTTTTTGATGGCCTGGTTTAAAAAATGGATGTCGGCCTAATGAAAAAAGTTATACTCATCACTAACATCCCAACTCCTTATCGCATACCGTTGTTCAACGAATTGAATAAACAGATGCTTCAAGAAGAGATGGAATTGCATGTGATTTTTTCGGAATCGGGCTATCAACGAAGGAAATTTGAAATTGACTTTTCTCAAATTCAATTTCCATATACCCTATTAAAGGGAGGAACCATTACATCAAACAAAAATGTTGAGAAAACATACTTCTTTTACAAAGGGCTTTGGAACGCACTTAATAAATTACAACCTAAAAATATTATTGTAGCAGGATTTTCCGCTGCAAGCATCATTACGGCAAGTTGGTGCAGTCGAAATAAGAGCACATTCTCAATTTGGAGCGGTAGTATTGAAACTGAAACCAGGAATATTTCTTGGCTTCGAATTTTACTTCGTCGACAACTTATAAAGCGAGCAAAATCTTTTATTGCGTATGGAACTTTAGCTGCAAAGTATCTGGTTAAGATGGGAGCAACTGAAGACAGAGTTCATATTGGGATAAACACGGTAGACACCAACTTCTTTGAACATGAAACTGCAAAAATTAAAAATAACAGTCAGGAAAAAAGAAAATTTACATTTACCTATTTAGGCTATCTAGTACCTCGTAAAAACGTTAACCTCGTATTGGAAGTCGCCTCGCTCCTACTAAAAGAAGGAAGCGACTTTAAGATTCAAATAATCGGCGATGGGGAAAGTAAAAATAGTTTGGAATCATTGTCAATTCAATTAGGTTTAAAAGATCATATTGAATTTACGGGCTACAAACAAAGATCGGAAATACCATATTATTTTTCGAATTCAAGCGCGCTTCTCTTTCAAAGTGATTTCGATATTTGGGGGTTGGTTTTAAATGAAGCCATGGCAGCGGGGTTGTGTTGTTTGGCTACTATTCACGCTGGAGCTACTTTTGACTTAATAAAGGAAGGTGAAACTGGATTTATAATCGATTATAATGATCAAAAAAAGGTAGTTGATAAAATGAAATGGATGATCGATCATCCAAAGCAAGTAGAAGAAATCGGTAAAAATGCAGCGACTTATATCCATGAAAATGCTAATTTATCGGTTTCCGCAAAAGGATTTATTTTAGCACTTAAAAAATAGAAAAATGAGTTTCAAACAATGGTGGGCATGGTATAAGGGTTCTCCGCTTTTCAAAAAGTGGTTTATCTTACTTATACTATTGCGTCCATTGATTGATAATTTTTATGAGTTAAAAGAAACCTCTGCTTTAGCTTCACCACTTTACATTGTAGGTATATTAACACCTGTATTAATATTACTAAGTACCCTTGCAGCTGGATTTCCAAAAGCTCCGCAAGCATTAGAATCGATTCCATTTAGAATTTGGGCCTTCCTCGTTGTATTTAACGCTGCTGCCTTTTGGTTTATTAACTTGAGCGTTGTAGCATTTGGTGATTTAATTAAATATACTACACCTGTATTATTGTTCTTTTATGCTCGAAGAATTGTACAATCCAAAGCTGATCTACATGGAATTCTAACTGCTTTCCTCGTTTCATGCATATTTCCGTTTACCGTATTCTTATATGAATCTTTTGTAAATCCAATTGCCATTGAATACATTTCTCAAGGTCGCGGTGGCGGATCACGTATTCGAGGAGCCTATGCCGATGTAATGAATTACGCCATCTTCTTTATATTGTTCTTGCTTATCATGTCGTATTATTTCGTGCAAAAACTTTATACTGTTGGTAATTACATCCAAGTTAAAACCTGGCATATTATATTAACTATATTCTTTGTCACCTATGGATTAACTCGAATCAATCACGTTTCTTCTTGGGGAGTTTTCTTTGCATTAATTATCATCCTTCTCATTCACAATCTTAGAAATACTCGGGGGTTGCTGTTTGTGTTCGTGTTTATATTTATAATAGGAGCCTTCTTTGCGCAAGATTTATATATTGATCATATCGAACCACTCATTGGAAAAGAAATTTTGGTGGTTGAGGGAGAATCTGATTCGGATCAAGCCTTTAATGGTCGCATGACCCGATGGGAAAAATACTTTGAAACGTGGGAGCAGATGCCGCCTATCAATCACTTCATTGGTATTACGACTGCAAATTTTAAAGAAACAGTAGTAATGATTGGTGGTGGAATGCACAGTGATTATGTTCGACAATTATTCATGACTGGCTTTATTGGATTATTTTTTTATATCGTATTTCTTTTTTCAGTTTTATCAAGATGGGTACGTTTAGATATGCCTGAAAAATACTTGATTGCAGCCACTTCAGCGATGATGATACTTTGGTCGATAACCACGGTACCCACCCTTTATGCTCCACTCCTCTATATAGTTTATCCGATTGTAGCTTTTGCTTTACTTCCAAAAAATCAACAAATCTGATGAACAACAAACCTACCGTTTGTATTTTTGGAAAACTACCTCCTCCCTATATGGGACCAGCTATTGCAACACAAATACTACTGCAATCCAGACTTAAAAACAATTTCAATTTAGTTCACATTGATACAAAAATCAATGAAGATCTAAAAAGTATGGGAAGTTGGAATATTAAAAAAGTCATTAAAAATATTGGAATATATTATAAAATTGTAAAGACGGGGATCCATACAAAGCCTAACTTAGTTCTAATACCTATTAGTCAAAGTACGGTTGGATTTATAAAAGATTCATTTTACATTATACTTAGCAAATTTTTTTGCAAAAAAATAGTATTACATCTTCGAGGAAGTGAATTTAAAATTTGGATGGATCGTTCCTCCCTTTTTACTCGATTTTATGTGAAGTTAATATTTAACTTATGTGCAGGTGTAATTGTATTAGGAAGTAACTTGCGCTATTTATTTGAAGGATTTTTTTCTGAAGTTCAAATTTTTGTTGCTCCCAATGGAGGAGATTATGACATTCCAGATCGAACTTTACCTGCTTCCACCACCACTCATCTACTCTACCTAGGGAATTTGCAATCGTCGAAGGGTATTGAAGATGTAATTGAAGCAATTCGATTACTTCCAAATGAAATTAGAAAGAAAATTTCTCTAAATGTTTTAGGCGGATGGAGAGATGAAAAAACCAAACAACGATGTTTAGATAAAATCCATCAGAATCACCTTCCCATTACCATCCATTCGCCAGATAAAAGCAATCAGAAACTTCAGATGATGAGCAATGCAGATATCTTTGTTTTCCCACCCAGAGCGCCGGAAGGACATCCCTGGGTAATAGTGGAAGCGATGGCTGCAGGACTCCCCATTATCAGCACTGATAGGGGTGCCATTGTTGAATCGGTGAAACATGAAGAGAACGGGTTCATTGTACCTTTAGGTGATCCTCAAGCAATTGCAAAGCATATTCAGGAACTCATTAATTTTCCAGAAAAAAGGCAACGAATGGGACAAAATTCTCGTAAACACTATTTGACTAATTTTACAGAGGCTGCCATGGCGGAAAATTTGACACAGATTTTCCAAAATATAATGAAAAATTAAGATGGAACAACTTACACAAAACTTAAAAGACGGACATATGCAATTGCTAGAAGTTCCGTTTCCTGCATTAGGGTCGGGACAAGTTTTGGTGCGGAATCATTTTTCATTGATTAGTGCTGGCACAGAAGGAAAGACAGTGAAAGATGCCCGACTCGGATATATTGGAAAAGCTCGTGCTCGAAAAGAAGAAGTAAAAAAAGTTATTCAAACGGCAAAGACAATTGGAATTAAAGAAACCTATCGTTTAGTTATGAATAAATTGGATGCGCCAAGTGCCTTGGGCTATAGCTGTGCAGGAGAAATCATTGCTGTAGCAGAAGACGTTAGTGAATTTAAAATAGGAGATTTAGTAGCCTGCGGAGGCAGTAATGCAGTGCATGCTGAAGTGGTTGCTATACCTGTTAATTTATGCGTTCGATTACATGCAGATGCATCGCTTCAACATTCCGCATTTACTACTTTAGGTGCGATTGCACTTCAAGGAATTCGTCAAGCTGATTTGCGTCTTGGTGAAAACTGTGTTGTCATTGGATTAGGACTAGTAGGACAAATTACGTTACAGCTTCTACGTGCATCGGGTGTAAATGCAATCGGAATTGATATTGATTCTTCTCAAGTTGACTTAGCAAAACGAAATGGATTTCCAAATACATTTGTAAGAAACGAAACGCAGTTAGAGACGGCAATACTACAACTGACGTCTGGACATGGTGCTGATGCGGTTATCATCGCTGCTTCTGCATCCTCGCTCGACCCTATTGATTTAGCTGGAACATTATGTCGAAGAAAGGGTAAAGTAATTGTAGTAGGTGCTGTTCCTACAGGATTCACTCGCAAAAATTATTATATCAAGGAACTCGAATTGAAAATGTCGTGTTCGTATGGCCCTGGTCGTTATGACAACGAATACGAAGAGCAAGGAATGGATTATCCTTATGCTTATGTGAGATGGACGGAGAACCGTAATATGGAGACATTTGCTGAACTCATTTATACCAAAAAAATCAATATCGATTCATTGCTTAGCCATGTTTTCACTTTTGATGAAGCAAAAAAAGCTTATGATTTGATTATTGAAAAATCAGAACCATTTACAGGCATCTTGCTAAAATATAATTTAGAAAATACTTTAAAAAATTCAATATCCTTACGAAAAGAAGTATACAATGCTTCGGAACAAGTTTGTGTAGGGATGATTGGGGCGGGTTCCTTTGGACAAAACTTCATTCTTCCTGCTATAAAAGATAAAGTTACTTTAAAAGGTATCGCAACTGCCCGACCTAATTCCGCCCGAAACGTTGGCGATAAATTTGGATTTGGATTTTGTACGGGGGATGCATCAGAAATTGTAAACGATACCGCCATCAACACTTTATTTATTGCCACCCGACATGATAGTCATGGGAAATATGTGTTAGCTGGATTAAATAAAAGTAAAAACGTATTTACCGAAAAACCTCTTTGCATTCATCGTGAAGAATTAGAAGAAATAAGAAAAGCACATTCAACCAGCGATTGTCGATTGATGGTTGGATTTAATCGGAGATTTGCTCCGATGAGTATTTTGGTAAAACAAAAATTAAATGTTACTGCTCCCATTGCCATCTTGATGCGAATTAATGCAGGTGTAGTTGCTAAAGATCATTGGATTCATGATCCTAAAGTAGGCGGAGGTAGAATTAAAGGCGAAGTTTGTCATTTCATTGATTATGCAGCTTATTTAGCCGATAGTAAAATTGCTGAAGTTTCTGCTGTAGCCATGAGCGATTCCATCGGATTAGGAGATACCTTAAGTGTCACATTAAAAATGGAAAATGGAAGCATTGCTACCATTGCCTATTTCTCAAATGGAAACAAAGAAGTTAGTAAAGAATATATTGAAATTTATAACGGCGGATTGATTGCGAAGATTGATGATTTCAAAGAATTAACCATATCCGATTCAAAGGGAACTAAAAAATCAAATAGTAACCAAGATAAAGGGCATAAATTAGAATTGGAAGCATTTATTCAATCCATCAAAGCCGGAAACGCCTCTCCTATTTCTTTTGATACACTTTATAATTCGACCTTGGCTACCTTTGCTGTCGTTGATTCCATCTCCCAAAACGGTAAAAACATTTCTCTTAACACGTTATGACTCCCGATGAGAAAATCATTCAGTCGATAACGCTACTAAAGACATTTATCGAAAACGAACATTATAAAGGATATGATCCATACGACGGGCTTACCTCTCCTCTATTTCGTCTTCCATTATTAAAATCAAATCATAAACTTCGCTTTTTATCTCAGCAATTTGTAAAACGATTTCCGATAAACCTTCGTCCACTTTTGGGAATTCAGAAAAGACTTAATCCAGTTACCATCGGACTTGTGATTCAAGGTTATGTTCAAATGACCACACCATCCAATTCCAAAACGAATCAGAAAATAATTCTCGAGTTAATTCAAGAGCTTCAAAAACTAATTCCATCAGGCTATACTGGTGCTTGTTGGGGTTATGATTTTCCTTGGGAAGCACGCTATGCATCCATTCCAGCATATCAGCCTACACTCGTAGCAACTGGAATTATCAGTAATGCACTTTACTTAGCTTGGAAAAAATTAGGAATTGTTGAAGCAAAAGAATTAATTGTACAATGTTGTACCTTTACAGAAAAACATATTCATCGTTCCATAGAATCAGATGGAAGTTTTTGTTTTTCATATTCACCTTTCGACAATGAAAAAGTTTTTAATGCCAGTATGAAAGGAGCGCGATTAATGGCGCAAGGTTTTGAAATCACTGGAAATCAAGAATGGAATTACATGTCAAAAAACGCAGTAGCTTATGTGATGAAATTTCAACGAGATGATGGAGCTTGGATCTATTCACAACGCCAAACTGGAGCTTGGATTGATAATTACCATACAGGATATATTCTTGATTGTTTAGATGAATACCAAAATTGCACGGACGACACCACTTGGAGTTTAAACTTAAATAAAGGAATACACTTTTACACAAGTACGTTCATCTTAGATAGTGGCCAAGCAAAATTTTACGATAAAAACCAATGGCCTGCAGATTGTACAGCAGCTGGACAAACATTATTAAGTCTGAGCCGATTTGGTTATCGCGACTTAGCCAAGAAAGTAGCTATATGGAATATTGAAAATATGCAACACAAAAAGGGATATTTCTTTTTTCGAAAGTATAAATACAAAACAAATACTTCCAATTTCATGAGATGGTCGAACGCTTGGATGTTTGCTGGTTTGACAACATTAAATATTACAAAATAGAAAAATGAAATACTTGTTTTACTTGGCACATCCGGCCCATTTTCATCTCTTCAAAAATACCATGCGTATTTTGAAGGAGAATGGTCATACGGTGTTGGTGACTAGCAAAACGAAGGATGTTTTAACGAAATTACTTCAGGAAAGCAACATTGAATTTATCAACATAGTTGAAGAGGAAAGAAAAGATTCTAGAATTGGAATTCTCAATTCCTTTATAAAAAGAACTCTTGCACATTGGAAGATTGTTCGGAGTTTCAAACCTGATTTATTTATTTCAACATCTGCAGAATTTGCTCCCTTCGCAAAATTACTCGGCATCAAATCGATTGGAGTCTTTGAAGACGACCTAGAAATATTTCCAATATACAGCAAAGTATTTGTTCCTTTCTTAGCACATCAACTTTGTCCTGAGTCGTGTAGTGCAGCACAATGGAACAATCACCCGAAAACAATAAAATACAAGGGCAATCATGAACTTGCCTATCTAAGACCTAACTATTTCACTCCTGATTATAAAAAAGTAGAAGAAATTTTTGAAAAGAATAAATTAAATTTCTTCATTCGATTTGCAAAACTAGCGGCATGGCATGACGAAAATAAGAAAGGAATAACCGATCAATTGGCTCAATCCATTATTGAACTACTTAAACCGTATGGCAAAATTCATATCTCATCTGAAAGAGAACTTTCTCCCTCTTTGGAGGCCTACCGTATTAAAGCGAAAGCATCCGATATTTTAGATGTATTGTATTTTGCAGATTTATACTTAGGAGATAGTCAAACGATGACTGCTGAAGCAGCAGTTTTAGGGACACCCAGCATTCGATTTAACGATTTTGTTGGAAAGCTTGGTTATTTAGAAGAATTAGAAAACCCCTATGGACTTACCTTTGGAATACCCACAGATCAGCCTCAAAAATTACTGCAAAAAATTGAAGAAATTGTAAAAACACCCCATTTAAAAACTACTTGGCAAAAGAAGAGAGAACATTTTTTGGAAGAGACGATTGATCCAACGAGATTATTTGTTTGGTTCTTTGAAAATTATCCAACGAGTGCCAAAGAATTAAATAAAAACCCATCTGCACAAGAAAGATTCAGAGACTATGCCACGTGATTTTACACTCATAAAATACAAGCAACTACTTGAAGCCTTTCAACGTAATGGCTATACTATCATTGCATACGAGGATTTATTTTTTAAACCTATTCCATCAAAATATGTAATCATGCGACATGATGTAGATGATTTGCCTGAACAAAGTTTAGCAAAGGCAGAGATCGAAAAAACAATGGGAGTTCGAAGCACCTATTATTTTAGAGTGGTTGATGAAAGTAATCATCCAACTATCATTAAAAAAATTGTTGCACTCGGGCATGAAATAGGATATCATTATGAAGACCTATCACTTGCCAATGGCAATTTCAAAAAGGCAATAAAACTTTTTGAAAAAAACTTAAACTACTTCAGAGAATACTATCCTGTAAAAACAATTTGCATGCACGGTAGCCCGGCTTCTATATGGGACAATCGACTAATTTGGCGAGACTACTCTTATAAAAATTATGATATTATTGCGGAGCCATACTTCGACATCAACTTCAATGAAACTTTATACCTCACTGACACAGGACGAAAATGGAATGGTAACAAAGTAAGTGTTCGCGACAAAGTGAAAGCCGCATTTCAACAAGGATATAATTTTAAAAAAAGCCGTGAAATCATAAAAGCAGTTGATAACAATACTCTCCCTGCAAAAATCATGATCACAACACATCCACAACGCTGGCATAATAATATGGGTCCATGGATAAAAGAACTTTTTTTACAAAACATCAAGAATGCCATTAAAAAATATTTCTACGTCGCCAATCCTATGACCGAATAATTTATGTCAACTAAATATGTCATTAGTACAGATTCAATACTGATCCGAAAATCGGGATGGAAAGAATATGTACTAGCTCATGCTGATGGGAATTTTTTCCAGTTACCCGAAGCCTATGATTTATTTCAACATGTACCGGGCTATTCGCCTTCTGTTTTTGTAGCTTTAGATAGTACCGGAAAAATTGTTGGTGTCTTAGTAAGTGTCTTGCAGCAAGAGACTAAATTTTATGCTAAACTTACGAGCCGAAGCATCATTTGGGGAGGTCCCTTAGTGGACAATAATGAAGTTTGTGAAATCCTTTTAAATCAATATCAAGATACTCTTGGCAAAAAAGCCATCTACACTCAATTCAGAAATACTTTTGATACTTCCCTTTTGAAATCTACTTTTCAAAAAATGAAATTTAATTATGTGGAACATTTAAATTTCCTTGTGCATACGGATACAGAAAGTCCCGAGAAATTGCTTTCTGCAATGAGTAAAAGCAAATCCCGACAAATAAAAAAAGGATTAAGCAGTGCAGAAATCATCGAAACCAACCGCAAAGAAGATATAAATGATTTTTACCAATTACTTCAAAATCTTTATAAAGAAAAAGTAAATAAACCTTTAGCGCCAATTGAGTTTTTTAATTTTTTTAGAGAGCAACTTGTACCGAATGGGCTCGGTAAATTTTTATTAATTCGGCACGAAGGGAAAATCATTGGTGGTATTGTTTGTCCCATCTTCCCAGGAAAAGCGATTTATGAATGGTATATTGCTGGAATGGACAAAGATTACAAAGATCAGTTTCCGAGTATCCTATCTACTTGGGCGGCTATTGCGGAAGGTCAAAAAATGGGCTTGAAACATTTTGATTTCTTAGGTGCGGGGAAACCAGATGCAGACTATGGAGTACGAGATTTCAAAGCGAAATTTGGTGGCGAATTAATTCAATTCGGACGCTACGAAAAAATTCATAAGCCGCTCTTGATGAAAATTGGAATACTTGGATTAAAAATGCTTAAATTTATAAAATGATTATTGCAGATGGAAATTAGAAAACGAAATTTTCTACAACAAATATGGATTAAATTCATGCGATTTTTAGTTGGTTATTTTCCGTCCAATCGAATTAGAACAATGGCTTTACGACAATGTGGATTCAAGGTTGGTAAAGATGTTTATGTTGGTCCGGGATTAGTTATATCAATGATGAATTCGGATGATTCCTGTGAATTAGAAATTGGCGATCGCGTTTCCATAGGACCAAGAGTAAGTTTAATATTATCATCGGATCCAAATAATTCCACATTAAACGTCCTCTTTCCTCCTATTCGCGGAAAAATTTGTATTGCAAATGATGCGTGGATTGGTGCAGGTGTGATTATATTGCCCAATGTGAACATTGGATCAAGGGCAGTTTTAGCTGCTGGAGCCGTTGTAAATTCAAGCGTAGAAGAAAATACAATGGTGGGCGGTGTGCCTGCGAAAGTGATTAAGAAGCACAGTTGATTTTTCGATCATTAACCCTAGAAAAAATTTCACTGGAATAATTTGCAGCAATTGAACACCGATTTATTAAGATCATTATGATTTTTTTATGATTGATCTTATTTTATCTTGATCTGTGAAAAATAGTAGACATAATTCGTAATTTAATACGATTAAAATTACCTATTCCGTAATAAAACTATTTGGATTTGTAATTGGAACTAACGACTCCGTTAAATTAAAACTCTGAATACCTTGTGGAATATAAAATGGAGTTTTACTCCAAGTTTCAATACTATTACGATGCTTAACAACCAAATAATACGACTGTTGCCATAAGGAAGGAGGGAAAACAAAATTGACATATCCATTTGAATTCACAACACCAGTTGCGGTATGTTGAATGGCGAATGGTGTAGTAGTCGCTCTCAATTCAAACTGGATGGTATCCGTTAATTGCAAAGTTGAATTTACTACTGGAGTCATTGCATTGGAACCGGTATAAAATCCTTCCACAAATAGTCGCAAAGAAATAGTTACGCTGCAAGGATTTAATGGATCGACCAAATTATAGCTAGCTGTTTTTATACAACCATTGTTATCAGTAATTTGAAGTTGATAAATTCCAGCTACTAAACTATCGATTCCAGTACTGTCGGGTACCATGCTTAAAGAACTTAAAATAATATTATTTTTTACATTCGAAAGATTCACTTTTGCTATTCCTAAATTTGCTATTGGAGGAAAAGGTTGATAGGTCCATTGATATGTATAAGATCCTACTCCCCCATTTACGTTCACACCTATAACACCATCTAGAGCTTGATTACACGATACAGGAAGAATAGTTTGAGCAGCAGTGATAACTGGCGGTGCAATTAAAGAAATAGTACGCTTTGAAGCACATCCAATACCATCGGTTACGGTAACCGTATAAATGCCGGCGATGACATTAACTAAATCTTCTGTGGTGGCTCCATTTGACCATTGATAAGTTAATGGCAAAGCTCCACTAGCCGTAGTCATGTTAATTGATCCTGTAGTTACTCCAAAGCACAATGGATTTACTGTACTCGCCGAAGCAATATTCACTGCAGTAGTTGGACGCAATTGAACATTCTTCGTATTCAAAACACCATTTTGCAAAACCACATTGGTAAATACTTTTGATGTATAGCCCGTCTTGCTAAATGTAACAGTGAATGATCCTGCGGTGGCTGTTCCGGTGCGATATTCTCCGTTTAACAATGATAATTCATTGTGGTGCGTTCCACCTGTAATAACAACCGATACATTTGACAGGGGCAATCCTGAACAGGAATCAGAAACAGATCCTTCCAAATAACATGCGCGGATATACGTTGGCGTTAGTACAAAGAGTCCGTTATTAATATCTGAAACAATCAAATTTCCAGATGGCAAGAAGGGATGAACGCCCCACGCTCCATTAAATCCGTTTCCGGATCCTTGGGTATAGGTATCATATTTACCGACGGTAATCATGTTTTTAGGTCGGCTCACATCTGTAATTGTAACACCATCTTTATAATAAGAACTAATAGCAAAATTATTTCGAATATAGGTATTATGAATGATGGATCCACTTCCCGGATTACCTTGCAACCTATCCAGAAAAACTATATTGGAAGTATTAGAAACATCGTAGGCTGCCAAATAAGAATTACTAACTTCATCGGTTGTAAACAATACGGAACTCCCATTATCGGCCATCCATGTATTATGTGTAAAATTATTGGGCGTATTTTGTGAACTAATGAAAATTGGATTCGATTTATTACTCACATTAAATACCGAGAAATATCCTGCATAAATGTTCGCGCCCCACAAGGTATCATTCCGCACAAAGCAATCATGAATATATCGAATATTACCCGAAAATCCAGCAGAAGTGTTAGACAGATACACTGGATTCCATGGATCAGTTAATGAAACAATCAACGCTGCACCTCCAAACAATTGCGATCCATTCAAATATAAATACGAATCGCGGATATGTAAAGAGTGAATTCTACCTAGTGTTCCTGCAATCGCACCTGAGCCTGTCCAATACTTGGAACTAACAGATGCTGGAAGGTTGGATAGATTAATAATTTGTAATCCATTGCAACATCCTTCTGTAGTAACATAAGCATACTTACCACGGACTTGCACTTCTCTCCAAAAAGAATTAGTTCCGGCAACCGTAAATTTAACGATCGGATTAGCGGGATTTGTAACATCAACAATTGAAAGTCCATTCTGCGCGCCTACTAATGCATACTCATTTCCTAATGAATCTACATATCCCCAAATATTTGATAATTCAACAGTGGCTCCATACGGAAGTTGTGAACGAAATTGAACGTTAAAATTTGTTTGTGCCAATCCTGAAACAAAAAAAACAGTAACGAGCAAGGCGGAGAATATAATTTTTCGCATACTATGAATTTTCATTGAACAAGGTACGATATTATTGAGCAAGATCAAAATCAAAACGTAAAAGAGTTATTTACTCAACTCTTTTTACCATTAAAAATGGCTTAAGCTTTCACTAAGAAGAGCTCCCGTACCTTTTCCAAACAGTAGTCGATTTCTTCTTTCGTATTAAATCGACTGAAAGAAAAACGAATGGTTGGGCGATTTGGATCAGATCCAATACCCTTTAATACATGTGACCCCACATTACTTCCCGACGAACAAGCACTACCCGCAGAACATGCAATTCCGGCAATGTCTAAACTGAACAATAGCATCTCGGCATTCTCACAAGGAGGAAAGCAAACATTGAGGACTGTATATAAACTATGTTCTGGACGTTGATCGCCATGAAATTCGACACCAGGAATAGACGCTTTTAATTCATCCATCATATACTTTTTCAATGCAGAAATTTCTTTGATATCACTTTCAATGTGCTCGTAAGCAATTTCCAACGACTTTGCTAGGCCAACAATTCCATACACGTTTTCTGTACCTCCACGCATATTGCGTTCTTGTGCACCACCCGTTATATATGGTTTAATTTTTACTCGATTATTGATGTACAAAAATCCGACACCTTTTGGTCCGTGGAATTTATGTGCTGAACCCGTAATAAAATCAATGGGCAATGCAGCTAAGTCATGAACATAATGTCCTAAAGTTTGTACAGTATCTGAATGAAACCATGCATTATATTTTCTACAAAGTGATCCAACCTGCTCAATCGAAATCATAGTTCCAATTTCATTATTAGCATGCATCAACGAAACCAATGTTTTCCCTTCCACTTTTAATAACCTCTCCAAGTGATTAAAATCGACTTGACCCGCTTTATCTACATTTACTAAACTCAATTTTACTAAACCTCTTTTCTCCATATCTTCTGCAGTATGTAACACTGCATGGTGCTCAATGGAGGATGTTATAATATGCGTTACACCTAAATCATGGACACAACATCGAATCGCCATATTGTCTGCTTCGGTTCCGCCAGAAGTAAAAAATATTTCAGAAGGAGATGTATTTAAAAGTTGCGCAACCTTTTTTCTTGCGCCTTCAATCACAGTCCTTACTTCTCTTCCATACGAATGAATAGAAGAAGGATTACCAAACTGATTAGCTAAAACAGGAAGCATCGCCTCCACCACTAAGGGATGAATAGGTGTAGTAGCTGCATTATCTAAATAAACTTTCATAGTATTCATTGTTTAAACTTTTGACAACACCCCGCTAAGGATGTCTTTTATATCGGCTATAATTTTTCCTGCCAAATTGTTTGCCGTTGTCATCGACTGACTTTCGGAATAAATTCGGATGATGGGTTCTGTATTTGAACGACGCAAATGCACCCATTCTTTATCGAATTCTATTTTTACTCCGTCGATGGTATTTACCGGATGATTTTTATATTTTTCGATGATGTTTTCTAAAATCAAATCTACATTCACATCTGGTGTTAATTCAATTTTATTTTTGGAGATGAAATATCCAGGATAACTAGAACGCAACATGGAACAAGATTTTCCAGACTTCGCCAAATGCGAAAGGAACAATGCAATTCCTGCTAATGCATCGCGTCCGTAATGCAATTCAGGAAGTATCACACCTCCGTTTCCTTCACCGCCAATCACAGCATTCGTTGCTTTCATTTTCTCTACTACATTCACTTCACCTACTGCACTTGATGCATAATTGCCTCCATGCTTTTCGGTAACATCGCGCAAGGCTCTTGTTGATGAAAGATTCGAAACCGTATTACCTTTTTTATGCTGTAATACATAATCGGCCACAGCAACTAAAGTATATTCTTCGCCAAACATTTCCCCATCTTCACAAACGATGGCTAAGCGATCCACATCAGGATCAACAACCAATCCGAGATGCGCTTTATTTTTCACTACTACTTTAGAAATTTCGGTAAGATGCTCGGGAAGTGGTTCTGGATTATGTGGAAAATTTCCATCGGGCGTACAGTATAATTCAATCACCTGATCAACACCCAATGCTTTCAATAAAGGCGGCAAGGCAATTCCACCAGTAGAATTCACGCAATCGATTGCAACAATAAATTTAGCTGCTTTTATGGCTTTTCTGTCCACCATGGGCAATGTTAAAATGGATTCAATATGTCGAGCAATAGCTAGTTGGTCAGTAGACAATTTTCCTAATGAATTTACATCTGCAAATTCAACATTTCCATTTTCAGCAATATGTAATACCTCGGCACCATCATCAGCAGAAATAAATTCACCTTTATGATTTAATAATTTTAATGCGTTCCACTGCTTAGGGTTATGACTGGCCGTTAGTATAATTCCACCTTGTGCTTGATGGTAGGGTACTGCCATCTCTACTGTTGGTGTTGTAGACAATCCCGTATCAATTACATCAATTCCTAAACTCATTAAAGTAGAAGAAACCAAACCACTCACCATTTGACCAGAGATACGCGCATCTCTACCAATTACAACTTTACATTTTACTCCAGGATGTGCTTTCTGAATCCAAGCGCCATAAGCTGAAGTGAATTTAAGTACATCAAAAGGAGAAAGACCATCGCCAGCTTTACCGCCAATGGTTCCACGAATTCCTGAAATTGATTTTATTAAGGTCATATAATTAATGAGATTGTATATCCGGAAAAAACACGAATACAAAGATAAAGTTTAGCAAGCGATAATTAAACACATTTTTCATCTAAAAACGAACAGGTTTAGAATCTATCAATGAATAATTTGCACCTCAAAACAATTCAAAAACAGACTTATGCTTTGATAGCATGTCCCATTTTATCACGCTTGGTTTCCAAATATTGTTGGTTGTGAGGGTTAGGAGAAATTTCGATGGGAATACTTTCTACTATTTCCAGCCCGTAGCCAATGAGTCCAGCGCGCTTCGTGGGATTATTGGTCATCAAGCGCATTTTACTGACGCCTAAGTCACGAAGTATTTGTGCTCCTACTCCATAATCACGTTCATCCATCTTGAAGCCCAACTGTAAATTCGCTTCTACCGTATCTAATCCTTGCTCTTGTAATTTATAAGCAAGTAATTTATTCATCAACCCAATACCTCTTCCTTCTTGATTCATATAAAGTATCACGCCATTTCCTTCTTTGTTTATCATCTCCATAGCTGCATGTAATTGGGGACCGCAATCGCATCGGCACGAACCAAAAATATCGCCTGTCATACAAGATGAATGCACGCGTACCATCACAGGTTCGTCTTCTTTCCATGTACCTTTTATTAAAGCAAGATGTTCTTCATGACTTTCTTTATGACGATATGCCACCATATTAAATTCACCGTACGTAGTAGGCATGTTCACGGACACCATTCTTTCTATCAAACTCTCCTTTTCAAGGCGGTACTTTATTAAGTCTTCAATAGAAATAATGATCATGTTAAATTTAGCCGCTAGTTCCATTAACTCGGGAAGACGAGCCATCGAACCATCTTCATTCATAATTTCTACAATCACGCCGCTTGGGAAAAAACCTGCCATGCGCGCTAAGTCCATAGCAGCTTCGGTATGTCCTGCTCTTCTAATTACGCCACCTTTCTTAGCTTTTAAAGGGAAGATATGTCCAGGGCGGCCTAACTCTTCTGCTTTTGTAGATGGGTTTACGAGTGCATTAATGGTTTTAGAACGATCTGAGGCTGAAATCCCTGTAGAACAACCATGCCCTAACAAATCGACAGAAATCGTGAAAGCAGTTTCATGAGAAGCGGTGTTTTTATTTACCATCATGGTCAAATCCAATTCTTCACAACGATCTTCACTGAGTGAAACACAAATTAAACCGCGTCCATGTGTAGCCATAAAATTGACCAATTCAGGCGTAGCGCATTCTGAAGCCATTAAAAAATCGCCTTCATTTTCGCGATCAGCATCATCCACAACAATGATAATTTTTCCTGCACGAATGGCTGCAATGGCATCTTCTATTTTATTTAATACAATTTCACTCATAGTTCAATTTTTACCCTGCAAAGGTAGGGATTCTACACCCATGATTTTTTAAACGAAAGTTGAATAAGCACATTAAAATGGAAAAATTACGAGATCAAAATTTCTATTTTCATTCATTCCTCCACACTAGTAATCAACGAGATATAACAAATGTAAGATTTGATGTAAGATTTTATCTAAAAACGCGAACCTTATGGAGTGGTGGGCGTTTAAATTCACATAACCGCAACTCAAAATTGCAATCGTTCTTCAAAAAAATTAAAGTTTTTATTTGGTTTTAGGTTGATGTCAGAAAACGAGTAACCCCGTAAGGTTACCCGCGACTGACCTGATCAAATAAAAAATATTATAAACGGAACCCCGTAAGGTTTCAAAAACAATTGCCCTGTAAGGCTTAAAGAAGGTTTTGGTGTTTTTAGGTTGATAGTCAGTAAGGGACAGCCCCGTAAGGCTTTCCCGCCTGGCAAATTCGAGACGAGAAGTGCTCGCTAAAAGCAAACCAAATACTCACAAAAAAAGCTCCTCAAAATGAGGAGCTTTTTTACTTTTCATTCGTTCCAATTAATGAGCGTGTTTAATTTTTTTCTTTAGATCTAAAATGGAAAATCGATCTTCGTCTTTTCGGATGGTATTCGACAAGCAACCTAATCCATCAATCGTCATTTCTATTACATCGCCTTCTTGCAACCATTGTACAGGATAATTTGCATCATTTAATTTTCCGGTGCCATTTAACTCGAGAAAACATCCTGTCCCCACGGTTCCTGAACCAATCACATCGCCAGGAATAATATCCACTCCGTAAGCACATCTTTCAATAATTTCGGCAAATGTCCAATCCATTTGCGCCATATTTCCTTCGCTTACTTGAATACCATTTACATGACATTTCATCGAGAGATTATATCGCTCTCCGGTATGATCTTCCTTAGGTGCAGTTAAAAAATTTTGTAATTCATCGGGCGTCACTAAGTACGGACCAATAGCAGTAGAAAAATCCTTGCCTTTCGCCGGACCCAAATTCAGTTTCATTTCTTCCATCTGGAGTTGGCGAGCACTAAAATCATTCATAATCGTGTATCCAGCGATGTACTGATCAGCTTGCGATGCACGAATATTTCTTCCTCTTTTACCAATCACCACAGCGGCTTCCAATTCAAAATCGAGTTGACGAAAATGGTCGGGCATACACCATACATCACCTGAACCTTGAAGTGCATTATGGTTAGTGAAATAAAAGATAGGATACTCATCGAACTCTTCAATCATATCTACTTTACGATTTCTACGCGCAGCAGCAACGTGTTGACGAAATGCATAGCCATCGCGGCAAGATGTTGGCTCTGGAACGGGAGAAACAATTTTCAATTCAGACCACAAAAAAGAGGGCATATCCAATTTACCTTCTTTTATTTTGGCTTCAATTTCACGAGTTTCATTCATCGTTTTTTCTTCGCCATCCAACAATTCTTTCATGGTTTGAGAACCCATCTTCCCCAACAGCTTTCCCCCTTCAGCTACATTATATATCCTTTCATTAATGTACAATCCCAACAAATTTTGGCCATTTAGGCGATAAGAAACGAGTTTCATAATTCTATTATTTTTTACAAAAGTAACCAATGGTTAACTTTGTGGAAGCATTCCTATGAAAAATCAGTTGTGAGGTTGTATCTTGCAGCACGAAACAATATTAAACATGCCTCAATATCATTCACTTGGAAAATTTCCACATAAACGACACACGCAGTTTCGCAAGCCAGATGGAACCTTATATTCGGAAGAATTAGTGTCGACGCATGGTTTTTCTAATGTTTATTCCTTGATTTATCATGCTTATGCTCCAACGCTTGTAAAATCGGTTGGCGAGCCTTTTTCTCGTGAACCCAAAATTGCATTTCAGCGCTTTTTACGTCATCAAAGTTTTGAAGGCTTTCAGGTGCGCCCGGAAGATGATTATATCGAAAGTAAAAAGGCAGTATTAGTCAATAATGATTTGCAAATTTCATTGGCTGCGCCACGCAAATCAATCAATGATTATTTCTTAAAAAATGCCGATGCTGATGAGCTCATTTTTGTACATGAGGGATCGGGAATTTTGAAAACTATTTATGGCAATATTAAATTTGGTTACGGAGACTATTTAGTGATTCCCCGTGGAACTATTTTCCAACTTCATTTTGATGATTCTAATAATCGTTTATTGATTGTAGATTCATTTTCACCCATTGAGACCCCACGCCAATATCGAAATGGATACGGACAATTAGAAGAGCATTCTCCATTTTGCGAGCGAGATATTCGCAAACCTCAGGATTTGGAGACGCATGATGAACAAGGCGATTTTAAGGTCATGATTAAAAAGCAAGGGATTATTTATCCCTATACATATGCTACCCACCCTTTTGATGCAATTGGTTGGGATGGCAATCATTACCCATGGGCATTAAATATAAAAGACTTTGAACCCATCACTGGAAGGGTACATCAACCACCACCCGTTCATCAAACTTTTGAAGCGCATAATTATGTTATATGTTCATTTGTTCCAAGACTTTACGACTATCATCCTGATGCAATTCCGGCACCATACAATCATAGTAATGTAGATTCTGACGAAGTTTTATACTATGTAGATGGTGATTTTATGAGTCGAAAAAGTGTTACCAAGGGTATGATTACGCTTCATCCTGCGGGCATTCCACATGGTCCGCACCCTGGAACTGTTGAAAAAAGTATTGGGAAAAAAGAGACATTGGAATTGGCGGTCATGATTGACACCTTTAAACCATTGTGGCTCACTGAGGAAGGATTAAAAATTATGAGCGACGACTATTATAAATCATGGATTGATGATTAATAAAATCGAATTTTTTTAACAAAATCTTTGATGAATATCTCTTCTTAGTATCCATTACCCCAACATCTATAGCAATTCACCATAAATAAAAATAAATTGTGTTAATAATTTAGTTTTATTTTACCTTTATGAGCCGCATGACAACGGTATAATATCTATTTTTGATTTCTACACTTAAAAACAAACACGCGTTAACAATAAAAACCAATACCTATGAAAAGATTACTACTTTCGTTTTTCGCACTATTGATCTATTGCGCTGCTCAATCTCAAGCAACGCAAGTATGGTGTGAGAATTTCGATGGAGCCACTGTTTCAGCTACATCTTCCGGAGTACCGGGATGGAGCATAGATAACAACTACTCCGTGAGTTCCCCTAACAGTTACAGAGGACAGTATCAAGCTGGAGGAGGTGTCGTAACACTGACCTCTCCAGTTTTTAGCACAACAGGATTAAACTTTGTGCTTCTCGACTTCAGTCAAATTTGTAAAATCGAGTTCACCGACAAGGCGGAACTTGAATTTACAATTGATGGAGGTTCAACTTGGGTTAAGTTCAATGCAATTAACGGAGACCCTGGTCAAAATTGCATTTACAATGGATTAGGAGTCTTCCAAAATAATGGAAACTTCTTTACCGAAGGATCCTATTTAACATGGGCTCCAGGTACGCCAACTGCACCAACTAATAGCTGGTGGGTAGCTGAGAATTTTGATTTGTCTCAGTCGTTAGGTAACCAAGCTACTGTACAAATTCGTTTTGTATTAAGAGATGTGGTTAATGGATTGGCTGGTCGCTATGGCTGGTTGTTAGATGATATTTGCGTAACGGCTGCTCCATGTGAATTAATTCCACCAACGGCATCTGCACCAGCAACTGGAAATCCACTTTGGCAAGGAACGGTATTTAACTTAGGACCCTTTGATGTTTTTGTAAATATTAACGATGCAAGTGGTATAGCAAATCCTGCTGTAGGACCTGGTTTTGCTGAATTATTTTATTCTGTGAATGGTGGGCCTTACCAAAGCACTTTAATGTTTAACTTATTTGATTCTATTTATGCAGGAACGATTCCGGCGGCAATTGCTGGAGATACCATTTGTTGGTACTTTGAAGCTTATGATAATTCAGGCTGTAACAATTACAAACGCTACCCAGACGTTGGTGATATCTGTTTTTACCCTGAAGATGGCATTTCATTCCCATTCTGTGACAACTTCGAATTTCAAAACAATTTGTGGACTATAAATCCAGGTGCAGCGGGTTCGCCGTGGGTGTACGGTCCTCCTACAGGTCCTACGTTAACCACTGCTCAATCTCCTTTTAATGTATATGGAGTTGGAGATATTGGCGGTGTAGGAAGTTATTCTGCTAATTCTAGTTCGATTTTATTATCTCCGGTATTTGACTTCTCAACAACAAGCGTTGCTAACTTAAGTTTTTGGCAAAATCGTAATGTTGAAACGGGATGGGATGGGGTTCGAATAGAATATACTACTAATGGTGGAACTACATGGACAATTTTAGGTGTACAGAATGATCCTAATGGAACAAATTGGTACACGAGTGCATCCATTTTTTCATCCTCCTTACCTGCATGGGATGGAAATTCAACTGGATGGATTGAGTCCCGTTACAAATTAGGAACTGTTGCAGGCCTTGGTGGAAGCGTAGCTGTTCAATTCCGTTATTTTTTCACCAGTGACCCATCCGTTCAAAATTCAGGATTCCATTTTGATGATTTCTGTATCGTAGTGCCCTGCAATAGTGATATCGGAGCTAATGTAGTTATATCACCTCTTGCAGGAAGTGGTCAACCTGCTGGTGGCACAACTGACATTACTGTGCAAATTGAAAACTATGGTCAATTGGCTCAAAGTGGATTTAACATTGGCTGGTCAATTAATGGAGCGGTACAAACTCCGATTCCATTTGTTGGAACATTAGCCATAGGATCAACTGCGAACTTTACCATTCCAAACACACCTGTTCTTCCAAGTAGTTACACTATTTGTATTTGGACGGATCTTGCGAATGATTGTTTCCATTTAAACGATACAATATGTGCATCATTTATTGGAATTCCATCCATTACTCCATCACCTTCTTATTGTGATGATTTTGAATCTGGAAATATCGGATGGTCGAATCAAATTGCCCCTGGAGGAAGTGCTGGTAGCATTTGGGAATTGGGTTTACCTGCATTTGGAAATACGAATACGGCAAATTCAGGTGTGAATGCATGGGACGTTAATTTAAATACGGCGTATACCAATAATGCCGATTGTGAATTATACACTCCATACTTCGACTTCTCAACCATTGGTGCTGGTAGAATTGAGTTCGCAATGAATTACAATTGCGAAAATGCATGGGATGGTGTTCGATTAGAATACTCAAATAACAATGGAGTAAGCTGGATTTTGGTAGGAACGGGTGATGCTGCAAATCCAGATCCATGTGGAATTAACTGGTACAATGATGCGCAGTTAAATTCAAGTCTTACAAATGCATGGACCGGAAACAGCGGTGGTTGGATATCATCTGGATACAAACTTTGTTGTACGACGAATATATTCAATAACCCAATTCCAATTCAATTCCGATTTGTATTTACATCTGATGGTTCTGTAATTACAGATGGTTTCTCCATCGATGATTTCTGTATTTATGCTGCAACGGGTGATGATGTTGGTATCACTGCCATCACACAGCCTAACGGCGGAGCTCCAGTTGGTGCAAATACCCCAGTCGTTGTAACTCTTGAGAATTTTGGTGCTACTACCATAACATCTACACCAATTACTTATACAGTTAATGCATTGAATCCTGTTACCATTATATGGAATGGTTCATTACCTCCATGTGGTGTAACACAGGTTGTACTTCCGAACTTCACATTTGTACAAGGACCAAATACAATTTGTGCATGGACTTCTTTACCAACGGATCAAGAACCTTCCAATGATACTACTTGTGCTGATGTAATTGGTCAACCACTCATTATTCCAACATATACTGTTGGATACGATGATGATTTTGAATCAGGAAATATTGGATGGGCTCCATACATTGCTCCTGGGGCTGATCCGGGTTCCATTTGGGAATTTGGTACTCCTGCTTGGGCCGGTACTACAGGTGCGTTTTCGCCATCTACTTGTTGGGATGTAAACTTAACTACGCCAGTTACAGGTAACGCAAACACTTATGTTACCACACCATTCTTTGATTTCTCAAATGCTCAAGCTGCTGTTTTACGTTTCTATCAAAATCGAATCATTTATCCCTTTGGTGATAAAATGTATATTGAATATTCGGTAAATAGCGGTCCTTGGACATTATTACAACCTACCACTCAAGTTGTAACCAACTGGTATAACAATTTTGATAGCTGGGATGATAATAGTGGAGGTTGGATTCAATCTACTTTCAAGGATGTTCCTTCTGCAATTGGTGGTTTAGTTCCATTAATTCAATTCCGTTTCGTGTATACTTCTGCTGGATTTACCAATGGAGATGGAGTTTCTGTAGACAACTTCGAAATCTTTGTTCCAATTCCATTATCGGTAAAAACGGTTGCTGTAAATACATCAGTACCTTGTCAGTTCATCTTCCCAGGACAGCCAATCACATTCGCTGCTCCTATCAACAACAATGGTATTAATACGGTATTCAACCACAATATTTCATTAACGATTGATGGTACATTAATCTCTAACGATCCGGTTTCATATGTTCCTAGTGGATTATTACCTGGCGCTACTCAAAATCATAACTTCAACAACACTTGGATTGCTGTTCCTGGATTCCATGAAGTTTGTGTTTATACTGATAGTCCAAATGGAAGTCTTGACTTGAATCAATTTGATGATACATCTTGTGTAACTGTATTAGTATTTGATTCTGTAGCATCTTCACAACTTCCATTCTGCACCAGTTTCGAGTCAGGAAATCAATGGGTAACTTCAAATGCATTTACTTACTGCACTGGTGGTTTATGGCAACAAGGAACACCTGCAAAGCCAACCTTGAATAGTGCTCATACTGGTTCTACAGCTTGGACGACGAACCTAACTACTAATTATGCTAACAAGGATTCTTCTGGATTATTCTCTTCCCTATTCCGTGTTCAAGCTGGCCATTGCTATAAATTGAGCTTCTGGCAACAATTCAGAATGGAATATGGTTCTGACGGTGGTGCTTTAGATTATTCTACAGATTACGGTGTTACTTGGAATCGTTTAGATTTAACAGGAACTCCAAACATACAATTGTATGGTGCAAGTCCTAACTACACTTATGTATCGGAGTTAGATCCTAGTGATCCATCATTAAGAGGCTTTACTGGATATAGAAATTCTTGGTTCCAAACTGAGAAAACATTCCGTCCTGATGTGGATGCACAAGTGGTAATCCGCTGGAGATTTGCTTCTGACTACAGTGCAACTGACGAAGGTTGGTCAGTGGATGATGTTTGTTTCGAAGACTTAGGTCTTTGCTCTCCTGTAGGAGTTGACGAATTCGCTATCAACGATTTCGGAATGAGTCAAAACTATCCCAACCCAGCAGGTCAAAACACTACATTCGAATACATGATCCCAACCCAAGGTCAAGTTCGCATTGTAATGTCTGATATGATTGGTCAAATTGTTTCTGTAATTGCTGATGAAAATAAGGCAGCTGGTAAACATACTGTACAATTAAATACAGCTAGTTTAGCTCCTGGATTATATACATATACTCTTGTATATGATGGACAGCAAATCACTAAGCGTATGATCATTACTCGATAAGAGAAAATAAATTTATTACGGAAAGCCGTCTCGTCAGCAATGACCAGACGGCTTTCTTTTTTTGCTAGAAATTTTAGTGTCGCTTTGCCTTCTTTGGATTTCTTCCTAGAGAACTTAGCGCCTTTGCGCCTTTTTAACCTGAGCTTGCCGAGGGTTGCGAGAAAATTTAGCGAAGTGAAAAGCATCCGAATGGCTTAGCGCCTTTGCGCCTTTTTAACCTGAGCTTGCCGAGGGTTGCGAGAAAATTTAGCGTCGCGCAGCCTCTAAAAAGCTATTATTACAAATTCAAAACCAAACATGATGAAGAACTAAGCAATTCTTCTTATTTTTGAAGTATGTACTCCAAAACAAAAAAATCAATCTTTCTAAGTTTTGCATTTATTATTTTCTTTCTCTCGGTAAATGCTCAAGCGCTATTGCAATTTAGTGCGCAAGAAAAACCATCTTTCAAACAAATGCAACGTGACTTTGCGGCATGGAAAGACACTACTAATCTAAAAGAAAGTAAAAATTGGAAATACATCAAACGGTGGGAAGCCGATATGCAAATGCATACCGATGCGCAAGGTGAACCAACTGGATTTTATGATTATACCAACCTATTAATCGAATCAGCAGCGCAAAAAGAAACTGCTCAGCGCTCGGGCGTCTCCAACTATTGGTTACCAGTTGGACCTTATCAATTACCCACCAACCAAACAGGATATATGCAAAATGGAATGGGCCGAGTAAATTGTATTGCCTTTGATCCCATCAACCCCAGCATTTATTATGTAGGAGTTGCACAAGGTGGATTATGGAAGACAACAGATAACGGACAAACCTATACTCCCCTAACCGACGATTTACCCATCACTCGAATTTCTGACATCGCCATAGATCCCGTGAATCCAAATATTATTTATATTTCTGTTTGCGATTTTGAATACATCGGCATAGGTCTATTTCTAGATGGTAGAAAACGTCATACGCACTATGGAATTGGTGTTTATAAAAGTATTAATGGCGGTTTAACTTGGGCTCCAACTGGACTTTCATTCTCATTAACCGACGGCGATGTGAGTTTGATACGAAGTATTGTAATTGATCCGACTAATACCAATTCAGTAGTAGCATGCGGTGTGAGTGGAATGTACAAATCAACCAATGCAGGAGTCAATTGGACATTAGTTCATGATTCGCTTTTTTGGGATATGATTCAAGATCCGGTTACGCCTACTACTCTTTATGCTGCTTCGGGATGGGTAAAGAATGCTAACATCGGATCTGCGGGAATTTATAAATCAACCGACTTCGGTACTACGTGGATGTTATTAAGTACTGGAATTCCCGCTCGCGGTGCGGTACAGAGAATTAAACTTTCTCAATCTGCTTCCAACCCAAATATTATCTATGCATTAACGGTTGATTCACTCAGAGGGATGTATGGAATCTACAAAACCAACAATTCAGGAAATACGTGGACACTAAAATATAATAGTTTAAATCTGCTTGGCTACGACGAAGGATCCGGATCTGGTGGTCAAGGAACTTACGATGTAGGTTTTTTGGTTCATCCAAACAATCCAAATAAAGTATATGTAGGAGGTGTAAATCTTTGGGCATCGGACGATGGAGCCACCACGTTTGATCCTGCAGGACACTGGACTACTTCTTATGGTCCTTCCATACATGCCGATATTCATCAATTGAATTATCAAACTAGCACTGGGCAAATTTATTTGTGTTGCGATGGTGGCGTTTACAGAACGAGTAACATCCTTTCTTCCACTTGGAATGATATAAACAATGGAAGTTTGTTTCAGACCATTTGGTCGGATGTGAGTGATGGCATGAATGTAACTTCTTTTTATCGATTAAGTTCATCAAAAACAATTAGTGATGAATTAGTAGCGGGAGCGCAGGACAATGCTACCTTTTATTTTGATGGACTTTCATGGTCAACAGTAAATGGTGGAGATGGTATGGACAATGTGATGGACACTGCATTCACTGGAACTTTTATTGCAAGTTCGCAGTTTGGAAATTTCGCGAATACTACGGATGGTGGACTTTCTTTTGGATGGATGAATCCGAATGTGAATAATGAAAACGCCGAATGGACAACACCCATCATAGCCGACAACAATCAATATCCCACCTTATATGCAGGATTTGAAAATGTAGTGAAGAGCACAGATGGAGGCCAAAACTGGTTTGCCTTAACCAACCTACCTCCTACTCCAAACTTTTACAACAACGAACTTTCGGCAATGGCTATTGCCAATACGAACTCGAATGTAATGGTTGCGGCTAGGCGTGTCCGTTATGAATTTTCTAATCCAGGACAAATCTTCAGAACCAGCAACGGCGGCAGTAGTTGGAATGACATCACTCCGGGATTGCCCGATTCACTTTACTATACCTCTGTAGAAATTGCATTGAACAATGCGAATACTGTTTATGTAAGCATGGCAGGTCTTACCAATGGATTAAAAGTTTTTAAGTCGACCAATGGAGGCCAAGCATGGAGTAATATCTCTTACAACCTTCCCAATATTCCTATCAACTGCATCAAACAAATTCCGGGCAGCGACAACTTAATGCTCGCGACAGATATTGGCGTGTATGTATTGCCATTCGGAAGCACGCAGTGGGGGAAAGTAAGCAATGGTTTGCCGAACGTTATTGTAAGTGATATTGAATTTAATCCAGCTGTAAATAAAATCTACATTAGTACATTTGGCAGAGGAATTTGGTATTCTGACCTTAGTTCCTTTACTGGAATTAATAACTCCTATTCTAATCCTTCTCCATATGAATTATACCCTAGCTTAAACCAAGGAAATTTTGCGATTAGTTCTTCATTCCAACACACGGCAAGCATAGAAGTTTATGATATTAAAGGCAGACAAGTGTATCAAGGAAGTTGGAAAGGGCAAAAACAGGAATACCAACTTGATTTACCCAATGGGATGTACTTTGCAAGAATCAAATCTGAAAAGAACCTTGATGTAAAAAAATTCATCATACAAAAAAATTAACAATACGCATAAAATAATGATCACAGTAAGCACCTCCGTAAATGAGCCTATTGAAAAAGTTTGGAACGCCTGGAATGCTCCTGAACATATTACACAATGGTGTTTTGCTTCTGATGCTTGTCATTCACCCAAAGCAGAAAATGATATACAGATAGGCAGTAAATTTTCAATCGCTATGGCTGCAAAAGACGGAAGTTTTGCTTTCGATTTAATCGGTGAGTACAAAAACATTAAAGAGAATGAATACATCGATTATAACCTAGAAGACGGAAGAAATGTACAAATCACATTTGAAGTTGCCGATCACAAAGTATTCATCACTGAAACCTTTGAACCCGAAAATGAAAATCTAGAAGAGATGCAGCGCGACGGATGGCAAGCGATTTTAGATAATTTCAAAAAGCATGTTGAAGGCAATTAAAAGGAATCCTACAAATATAAATTAACCTATATGAAGCTTGAAAATCGTAAGCAAAAAGTGGTTCCTTTAAAACGATTCTATATCCGATTAGGGCGCTATTCCATTTTTTCCTTCAGTCTCATTTTTTTCTCCATAGGTATTGGAACATTAGGATACCATTTCACCGCTGCTTTATCATGGTTAGATAGCTTTCACATGACCTGTATGATCCTTACAGGGATGGGTCCAGTTGCTGAAATGAGATCAACTCATGCGATTCTATTTTCCTCCTTCTATGCTCTCTATTCAGGGGTTGCATTCGTAAGTATAACCGCTATTTTCTTAGCCCCTATCGCACATCGATTATTGCATATACTTCATGTTGAATCCACAAAAACTAGCATAGAAGAAGAGGATTAAAAAATAAAATTAAAATTCAATTTATTTCACTACATTTAACCTTAATTACATAGCTGAAAAATCCAATTCCTCATGCTAGTTTACCTTTCCAAATAAAAAAAATGAAATCAATAAACACCTTCTTTATCATTGGTACTATAGGAATGATTATTTCTGCTGTTATGCATATTTTCCTTGCTTTCATTTTAAAACTAGAGCATACTACTGGAATATTTACTTCCTTATACATCAATTTCCTTATTTTTTTATGGATCGGATTCCATCAAATGAAAAAACTGCAGCCTATAAGGGTGAAGAGGAAGTAAATTATATTCCTGAATTATTTTTTAAACGGCCATATTAAAATCCAATTTTTCGTTAATGAAAAAGAACTAAATTTGCAATCGTTCAATTAAATTAATGGGGAATTAGCTCAGTTGGCTAGAGCGTTTGCATGGCATGCAAGAGGTCATCGGTTCGACTCCGATATTCTCCACATTAAAAATCAACACCTTATAGATATAA
>CAIXTT010000231.1 GCA_903922455.1 uncultured Bacteroidota bacterium
GTACATTTTGCTCCGCATGGAAAAGAAAAACACAATGCCCCGGTGATTACGATTCGGAGTTTGATGGAGTTGCTGGAATATGTTTGATGTTAGATGTTGGATACTGGATACTGGATGTTGGACATTGGCTTCTAGATTACGCAGAGCAATTATTTCTAACTCCGGAAAGTATTATGTAGACCCAGCGCCCCTTGCGCCTCCCTTGCGTTCCCTGCGTTTAAACTGTAAGTATTTTAGGAGCTAAAATCTTAATACCTTCGATTGAACTTTATCCCGTTCCGTAGTTAAAGAAACTACATACACCCCACTCGCAATCCCACTCATCGCAATCTCTGATGTAAAATACCCACCCGCTATCACCTCCACTTTCCTCTCTACCACCACTCTACCCTCCACATCAAACAACCTCAACACCCCGCTCTTCCCTTTTAACTTCGACGCATTCACATGAATCATATTCCACTCGGGATTGTACCAAGCTTGGAAAAACACATCGTCTTTTTCATTTTCGGTTAGGCCTACCGTTAGTGTATCGCAGGGCGAGCCCACCCATGCGCCGAGTTCGTAATCGGGATTGTTGGGTAAACCGAAATACGAACGCCCTGTTCCTAAATTAAAACTGAACGGTTGAAAATCGCAGGCAATGCCTAATGAATCCGGAAAATTTATCACACTTAAGTTGTTATTAATTGTAGTATAGGCGGTGCTCGTATCTGGGTAGGGCCAAGAATAAGTTAAATCGAAGCAAGCTACATAAATTTTCCCATCAGTTGCCAATCTCATTTCTCCCATACCTTCAGCATTGGAAAAGGAATCTATAACAGTTTTACTTGCCGCAATATCTGGAGCAGTTAAATCAAATTGATAAATATAGTAGGCTAAACTTATTTGCGAAAAACTCATCACATATAAACGTTCGTTATTTGGTGAAAATGCACAGTTTAAATGAGTATTAGGGTATGGGCTTGATGATGGTTCCTGTTCAATAGGAATTGTTGAGGTAATAAGTCCGGTACATCTATCAAAATTGTAAAGCTCGATAAGTCCTCTAATACTTACATTAACAAATTGATTCCCGCCGCTTGAAAAGACTAAATGGCCAAGATTTGTAGAATGCATTGATCCTATATTTTGCAAAAAAGGGCCACTAATTCCAACTGGTGAAATCAAGTATAGAGTAAATTCATTGGACGCAACTTGACCTGAAGGAGCAAACCATCTTTGCGAAACAACCCACCAGTCCCTTCCATTTCCATGTCGTACTGCCATTAATCCATCAAATGCAGGAAAATTATTGAGTTGTACATTTTTTTGAATCACTTCTCCTGAATCATTGTTTGCTTTAAAATTTATTCTAGAATAATAAAATCCATATCTTGAAGCCGATGTTACACCAATTGTAAATAAATAAATTATAGAATCATTTCCTGGGTCAGGAATAAATAAACTGGAATGATACCACAACCCTCCATAAATTCTTCCTGTATCAGTAATATCAATATCAAATTTATTCCAAACTGAAGGTCTTACTGGATTAAGATTATAATTATATCCAGTGTAAAGTAATATGCCGTTTGAATCAGATATAGATGCTGATCCGTTCCTGAAAGTATGTGCTGAAATACCAACTGTTGGATTGTTTGGGTTGCTCCAATTTATATAAGCACTATCACCGAAAGCCCAATGATTGTTGTTATATTGAGCATTAACTTCCACAGAAAACATTAACAGAATCATGCAAGAAAGTGCTTTAACGTATTTCATATTTTATCGATTAATAATAAAGCTTCCATTCAAGCTTCCTCCATCATAAATTGTTTTAACAAAATAAATTCCTGGAGAAAAACTGGAAGTATTTATTATATTTGATTGATTTCCACTAAAAATTATTCGGCCAGTAATATCTGATACTAATATGCTATAAACTTTTTCTATTCCAGTTATTTCAATTTTAACATATTCTCTAGCTGGATTTGGATAAATCAAAAGTTTACTTTCTGTTATATTTTTATTAGGATTCATTAATCTAGCGGATGAAAGTTCTTCATCATAAATCTCTAATCTTAAAATATTCCGAGCAATAAAAACTGCTTTACCATAAATTAAAGGATTCTCATAAGCTATCGCGTTCAATTCATCTGATTCAGTTTCTGTTAGACTAGTATCTCCATAAATTTTCAATTTAATATAAATTCGATACACGCGCTTATAATTGTATTCGATGTTGTTCGTGTCGACAAAATAATTTAATAAAGTATCGGCAGCAACGTATGCCTTATTTGCCAAAAGTGTCTCGAGAGAATCAATTTTATTAATATTACTTGTTAATGTTTCGTTGTAGAAACTTACAAAGGATGTATCGCTGTCATCATCCATTACAATTAAGTCAGGGTTTTTTTTCAAAATACTAAATGTCATTTGTCGAGCTAAATATCTGAATTCACTATAATAATTTTCTGGATAGCGACTTGAATCCGTCACTATACTTCCGAAGGTTTCATTACGCATGCGAAGGATTAATTGGGAAGCCGATATCTTGTATCATGAGTTTATTTTGAAACAA
>CAIXTT010000232.1 GCA_903922455.1 uncultured Bacteroidota bacterium
CAGCCAACATCGTTTTTTTTTAACGCTGCCCGAGGGAACTCGAGGGCAGCAGGTAGGTTGGCTTCGAGAGCCTCAGCCAACATCGTTTTTTTTAACGCTGCCCGAGGGAACTCGAGGGCAGCAGGAGGGTTGGCCTCGAGAGCCTCAGCCAACATCGTTTTTTTTTAACGCTGCCCGAGGGAACTCGAGGGCAGCAGGAGGGAACTCGCGGGCAGACTACGTCGTTTTATCTCGATAAGCAATTGCTAGTTCCTTCAATTCTTTTATGTTGCCATTAATTAATGCTATTTTTTTTGCTCTGCACCAATTTTGAATTTGTTTTTCTCTATAAAATGCATCTTGAATCCGATTGAATTTTTCAGAGTAAACAAGTTTTACAGGGAGTCTATTTTTTGTATGATTTGCTCCTTTTCCGCTTTGATGTTCTAATAATCTTTTGTTTAAATTAATTGTGCTTCCAGTGTAATAAGTGCCGTCACCACATTCTAATATGTACATCCATCCTCTAGGTGATACATTTCTAATATATCCAATTCGTTTTAACATTTGAGAAAGTATTTTTTTAGAAAAAGATTTCAATAAAATGACTCCTCAAAGATAGTTCTAATTTTATGGATTGAGCCCTACAATTTCCCCTCCCAAGTTTGCATTCCTTCCAGTTGAAAAAGTGGTGGCTTTTTCTTAAAAAGGCCATATACCGAAGCCCCAGATCCACTCATGCTTGAATACGTTGCACCCATTTCATACATCTTGTTTTTTATTTCTCCAATAACAGGAAAATGTTCTATTGCATGTTTTTCGAAATCATTTTTAAGTTGATCTCTCCATTGCTCAATAGGCATGGAAATGATTTCTTGAATTGATTTTTGCGGTTGAAGAGGAGTGATCCAACTGTATGCTTCAGCGGTCGAAATTGAAACTGGTGGCATTGCGATGACGATGTACCATCCTGTTAAATCCACTTGAATTGGAGCTAAAATTTCTCCTCTACCTGTAACGAACATCGGTTTTTTCTGCAAAAAGAAAGAGCAATCACTTCCTAATTGAAGTGCATATTCCTGCATTTTTTTTTCTGAAATGCCTAAATTAGATACTTCATTCATCAGCTGAAGAGCTACCGTACCATCCGAAGATCCTCCCCCTAATCCAGCTCCCATGGGCAGAATTTTATGTAAATGGAAGTTGTATCCAGGCAAACTATAATGTTTCTTTAAAATTTCATAAGCTTTGAATATCAGATTTTTAGAGATGGTTCCCGGTATGGTAAGTCCTGAGAGTTCTAAATTAAATCCTTGATTATCAGTTTGTATAACTTCAAGCACATCGGTCCAGCCCACAGGATAGAAAACTGATTCGATAGCATGAAAGTTATCAGCATATTTAGCAGTGATATTCAGTCCTAAATTGATTTTTACGGGTGGAAATGCGACCATGAAGGAACAAAGTTAACATACCTTGCCGAGTTTTTTGATTTTCGGGTATCTTTGAACACAATCTTAAACTCATGAGCGGAACATTATTGGACTTTGAAAAGCCATTGGAAGACTTGAATGAACAACTGGAAAAGGCAAAGCAGATATCGGAGAAGGGAAAGGTAAACGTTGATGAAGTAATTAGAGAAATTGAATCAAAAATTGAAAAAGCAAAGCAGGATATTTTTAGCAGCCTCACTCCTTGGCAGCGCGTTCAATTATCTCGACATCCCGATAGACCTTATACTTTAGATTATATAAATGCTATCACTGGCGGACAATTCATGGAATTGTTTGGCGATCGTCAAGTGAAAGATGATAAAGCCATGATTGGCGGCTTTGGTGATGTGGATGGTCAAACTGTAATGTTTGTTGGACAACAAAAAGGTGCGAATACGAAAATGCGTCAGTTTCGCAATTTCGGAATGCCGAACCCTGAAGGATATCGCAAAGCATTACGTTTGTTTAGACTTGCTGAAAAATTTAATAAGCCCATTGTTACCTTAATCGATACACCTGGAGCTTATCCCGGACTCGAAGCAGAAGAACGTGGACAAGGTGAAGCCATAGCTCGGAATTTATATGAAATGACAATTCTTAAAGTGCCTGTGATCTGCATTATTGTAGGGGAAGGCGCAAGCGGTGGAGCATTAGGAATTGGAATCGGCGATAAAGTATTTATGCTGGAAAACAC
>CAIXTT010000233.1 GCA_903922455.1 uncultured Bacteroidota bacterium
ATCACTTCAAAAGAAGGATTTTCGGTGGTAGCACCTATCAAAGTAATGATTCCTTGCTCCACGGCGGCTAATAAAGAATCTTGCTGCGATTTATTGAAGCGATGAATCTCATCAATGAACAAAACCGATTTTCCTTTTTCTTTTGCACTCGCAATCACGTCACGAATATCTTTAACGCCTGCATTGATGGCACTCAAGGAAAACATGGGTAAGCCTAAATCCTTTGCTAAGATGGACGCCAATGTTGTTTTTCCTGTACCTGGTGGACCCCAAAAAATAATAGAAGGTAAATTTCCGTGTGCTGAAAGGCGTTTCAAAACACCATCATCGCCCGTTAAATGTTTTTGTCCAACAACATCATTTATGGTGATGGGACGCATGCGTTCGGCGAGAGGTATCGCATCATTCATCATGGAAGACTGCTGTCTTTGGCAATGCCCTTAATGGTAAACTCAACACGATTATTGGTCTCGTGATCTTCTTCGATACACAAAATTCCGTTGACGCACTTATTCAACAATTTCGTTTCGCCATATCCTTTTGCTGTAAGTCGAGAAGCTTTTACACCTTGACTCACTAAAAAGGAAACGACTAATTCTGCTCGTTGTTGAGTCAAGTAAATATTATCCGCATCACTACCTCTTGAATCGGTATATGAACCCATCTCCACACTCACTCTTGGATTGTCATTTAAAAAAGTCAACAACCGTTGCATGGCATCACCCGAAGTCAACTTCAATTCAAACGTTTTCTTCTTAAAACTGATTCCTTGCCAAATGGTAGGTTTATCTACAATGATTTTACGGAGTTCGATGGGATGATCTAGTACTTCGGAAAATTTAATTCCTACGGTACTCACTTCCGAATTGATCAAATAATAATCGGGATGATCAATAGTAAACTTGTAACTCCTTTCCGGATGCAGTTCCAATTTGAGTCCACCAACCGAACTTGTAGTATACGCTTTTAACAATTTTCCTTTAGAAAAAACTTTCACTTCTGCATTTGCAATCGGTGTTTTAGATTTACCATCCGTCACCTTCATTGCAAGAATTAATTGAGGAGGATGCTTTTCAAAACTGTAAATTTTATCTACCAATCCATTTCGAGAAGAAGAGAAATATCCGTTCACGGCGGTAGAATCCAAAATAAAACTAAAATCGTCATGCGAAGAATTGATGGGAGCACCTAAATTTAACGGGGCTTCCCATCCACCATTAAAGTAATTCGATTCATAGATATCAAGTCCTCCTACTCCTTGATGACCATCAGAAGAATAATAAAGAATAGAATCTGTAAACATAAAAGGAAACAACTCATTCCCTTCTGTATTCACTTTTGGTCCTAAGTTAATGGGACTACTCCATCTTTCTCCGCCCTCCCAATTAACTATATACAAATCGGATCCACCATAGCCCCAAGGCATATCCGAAGAAAAAATCATAGACGTACCGGATGCATTTAAGGCAGGGTGTCCAAAGGAATACTCATCGCTATTAAAATACATAGGACCTTTCACGATCCATTCTCCATCCTTTGCATCTGCGCGGAAAATTTTAAGTACATTTACATTCTTACTATTTTTTTCGGCCCGATTGCTAACATAATTATTTCGTGTGAAATACATGGTAGAATAATCCTTGGAAAACACAACGGGACCTTCATTAAACTTACCATTCACTTCTCCTCGTAAGGGTTCTGTTTCCATCCAATTACCACGATCTGTTTTCTTGATATAAAACAAATCCAAAAACCGTTTACCAGTTCCATCGGAAGTAGTTTTACTCAATCCCTTCTCCATTCGATCGGAAAGGAAGACGATGCCTTGACGATAAAATGCTGGGCTAAAAAAATTATCGCTGGGTGTATTAAACTTCAATACAGAAATAGTATAAAGTGTAGTGTCCTTATAAAATTCAGTGATACTATCACACGATTCCAACATGCGTTGTGCACGAAAATCGGCTTTATTTAAGTTAATATAATTTATTAAACTTTGCTTTGCTCCCTCATAATTTCCATTTTTCATCATGGCTTCTGCAATGAAGAGCCCCCACTCTACCTTTGGATTAGGAAGTTTCAAAGCACGTTGATACCAAAATTCCGTTTTCACGGGATTCCCCATTTGACGATAACAATCGGCAATATTTATGATGGCATCACGATCTACTTTTTTACCAAGTACATATTCGTATTCCTTGGCTGCAGAGGCGTAGGCAAACTGCTCATAATATTCGCTAGCTGTTCTCAAGTGCACACTGACACAACCTTGCATAACGCAGATACAAGCCAAGATAAAAAAATGACAGAAGACCTTAGTATGTCTCATTAGAAGTAGCGCGGTGATTTCATTTTAGTAACTGCAAAACCAAAATCATAACCAATCATGATTTCGTGTGAACCTGAATTATAATTTCCCAACTCTCCAAGCGTATAATCATAAGAATATCCAAATCTGAATTTTCGACTAATCTGATATTCTAGTAAAACAACAATAGCATCATCAGAACGATAAGAAGCACCGATCCAAAAAATATCATTGATTAACATATTCATATTTAAATCAAACTGTACTGGTGCATTTGATTCGTAACGAACCAATGCCGAAGGCTTAAATTTAATTTCACCTTCTGTTTCAATTACTCCTCCTACGGTAGCAAAATAACGTCGTGATTGTTTATGCAGTGGGACATTTGATTCAATAGATGCACTTTCATTTGGATTATAACTAACCAGAAATGGAGCAGAAATTCCAGCATAAAATAACTCACGATAATAATAAGCACCTAGACCCGCATTAGGAAGAAGATTACTAAATGTATTAAATTCAAAAACTTTATCTCCCGGATCCCAATAGGTCAACTTCACCACTTCGGAACTAAAATTACTTACTCCAGCTTGCAACCCTACACTTAATTTTCCCATTCCCATGGGAAGATGATAAGAAAGCATCGAATATAAATCCGTCTGCTTAGTCACTCCAATTTTATCTTGTTGCAACAATGCACCCAGTCCCAATTTCTTTTTCTTCAGTAAGCCATGCACAGAACCGCTATAGGTTACTGGAGCTCCTTCCATGCCTACCCATTGTTTACGATAAAGCAACGTCGTGCTCACGTATTCTTTGCTTCCCGCATAAGCAGGATTTAGCAATAAACCATTAAACATATAATGACTCATCAAAGGACTTTGCTGTCCATAAAGTTGGAAGCAAGCGAAGGATGCCATGCAAAATAAAATTACCTTCTTCATCGTCTTAAATCTAGATAAGAATTAAATATTCTATTGATGTACTTCGCCTTTACAATCACGAAATACGTACCATCCACTAAGGGTTCTCCATCGTCATTTATGCCAATCCAATCGTTTCGATAACTTTTTTGACTAAACACTACTTGACCCCAGCGATTATAAATAATGATTTCATTATCGGGATATTCTTCTAAACCTTTTATAACTAAGTAATCATTATTTCCGTCAAAATTAGGCGAGAAAGCGGTAGGTAATTCAATACGCGGCAAACAATCTAGCGTATCTCTTTTTGTGATGGTCACTACCACTGAATCTCTACAAGATCCATTCACTACTGTCCAAAGGAATGTGTTGAGGCCATAACTTAAGCCAGTCACACGTGTTGATGCTTTTGAAGTGTCAGCCACAAGAGTTCCTGGACTCAATGCCGTCCAATATCCATAACCAAACTCTGGTCGAGTTGCATTTAGGTTCACCTCCTGTCCACACACCTTACGGTCAATTCCACCAATGGCTTCAATCGCAGTTGTACTTGTAATAATCAATTCACTGGTGCTTGAACAGAGTCCGTCAGTAATGGTCCATGACAAAACATTATCACCTATACCTAAGTTCGAAATAGTTGATGTAGCAGAAGCCGAATCAGAAAAAACAACTACACTATCCGATGAAACTACTTGCCAAAATCCGATTCCAACAGTTGGATTATTTGCTGAAAGAGAAGCTATACTTTGTCCGCAAACAATGAGATCAGTGCCTGCATCAGAAATCAACTGCGGAGGTTGTGTAAGCGTATACGATTTATTGGTTGTACAATTTCTTGCATCCGTGATAAAGACCGTATAAATGCTAGCAGAAAGATTCAACAAATTTTGAGTGATCGCACCATTACTCCACACAAAAGAGTAAGGAGCTGTTCCGCCGGTAACACTTAAAAACAATTCACCATCTGACAATCCAAAACAACTAATATTGTCGGGAGGATTATTTTGTGTAATCACCGCATTCACTACAAATGGTGCAGGCTCAGAAATGATAATTGTACTAATCTCGACGCATCCGGCAGCATCCGTAACGGTAAGCGTATACGAGCCAACGGATAATCCAGACAAATTAGGTAAGGAATCAGGCAAATTACTCCAAGTATATGTTAATGGCAAAGACACGCCAGAAGCAACTACATTGATAGATCCATCGGAACCACCATTACAAGAAACATTTACAGAATTAATACTTAGTATAGTCGGACCTGTTAGGTTGCTAATATTAGCTATCGAACTTGCCGAACACCCTTTAAAATCAGTCACGGTAACGGTATAACTTCCTGCTACCAAATTAAAAATGGTATCGGCTAGGCTGGCATTCGACCATAGGTAATTATAACCAGGTACACCACCACTGGTAGCCACTGAAACAAAACCATTGGATTGTCCACAAGCCGCATTTTGCAAAACCGCGAAAGAAATTTGTAAAGGATTTGGTTGACTAACGGTATACGTTTGAGTCGATGTACAACCCATATCATCTGTTACAATGACGGTATACGATCCTGCGACTAAAGAATCCACATCTTGCGTAGTTTGACTGGTATTAATCCAAGTATACAAGTAAGGTGATACGCCACCCGTAACATCCAAATCAATAACACCATCATCACCACCATTACAATCGACACTATCAATCGCCAGTAATGCAATTACCGGGATCCCTGTATTGTTAATGGAAATGCTCGTATCAAAAGTACAAGTTGCTCCATCGGTAATAGTAACGGTATAAGTGCCTGTGTTAATCGAAGAAAGATTTGAAGATCCATTTCCATTTGACCATAAATATGAATAATTCGGTGTACCTCCCGATGCAAGTGCAGTTATAATTCCATTAGCTACATCACAACTTGGAGAGATTACTGTAAATGCCACTTGAATAGAACTAGGCTGGGTAATGGTATCTGTGAAAGTGGTAATGCAATTATTATTATCGGTTACTGTAAGTGTATAAATTCCAAAAGGTGCATTAGTCAAATCTTGATTTGTGGTTCCATCGCTCCACAAATAATCAAATGGGAAACTTCCAAATAATACATCAATGTCGATACCACCATCACTGGTGCTTGGACAAGAAACAGGTGTCATACTTACTAAATCAACCACGGGACCATTTTGATTATTAACGATAATCGTTTGTTGAAGAGTACAAAGATTAAAATCAGTAACGGTAACCGTATACGAACTTGCGGAAAGATTTTGAATAGCGTCAATAGTAGCACCTGTTGACCATAAATATTGATAACCTGGTGAACCACCATTCACCACAATTAAAATAGATCCATTGGTATTTCCACAACTTGCATCAACAACAGTGGGTACTAATGTAAGTTGAGAAGGTTCATTGACGAACACTCCTAAAGTATCTTTACATCCCGCATTATCAGTTACAATTAATGAATATGTTCCTGAAATAACACCTGAAATATTTTGAGTAGTTTGACCAGAGGACCATGCAAACGACAAGGCTCCAGTGCCACCAGCTATCGTCACGGTCACTGCACCGGTTGAACCGCCAAAGCAACTCACATTGGTTACTTGATTGGTTGTTGCGCTAGGTGCTGCAACGGAAACAACACTGACAGAGGACGAACTGGTACAAAGATTTTGATCCGTTACTGTCACTGTATAAGTTCCAAATGAGAGCGAAGAAATAGTAGATGAGGTAGCTCCATTCGACCATAAATAACTTAAAGTTCCTGTACCTCCACTTGCTAGTACAGAAGCAGAACCATTAACTTGTCCACAGAAAGCAGGAGCTGACGACATTTGCAAAGCAATCTGTGTGGGCTGCGATAAATTAAAAGATTGCGTTGTAGAACAACCGAATCCATCACTAACGGTAACCGTATACGTCCCGGCTGTGAGCGTATCTGCTGCTAATCCAGTATCTCCATTTGACCAAAGTATTACATAAGGAGTTTGGCCAGAGGTAATCGTAATGGTTAAACTTCCATTATTTCTACCAAAGCAACTTGGCAATGTTTGATTTTGCAACTGGATAACGGGGGCACCGGAATTGGAAACGTTTACGGAATCGACTTGAGAGCAATTCAAACTATCAGTGATTGTAACCGAATAATTTCCAGCTAACAAATTCGAAATAGTACCTGTTGTTGCTCCGGTTTCCCACAATAATGTGTAGGGAGAAACACCTCCACTTGGTGTGATTGTTGCATTACCGTTTGGCTGATTACAAGTTGCTTGCTGTGTAGTAAAGTTAGCTACTAAAACAGGATTTTGATTGATCGTAACTGTTAACTGAGAAGAACAACCTCCAAAATCAGTAGCTGTTACCGTATAAGTTCCAGCACTTAAGGCCAATCGATCTTCATTGGTATTTCCATCGTTCCATAAAATCGAATACGGCGTTGTTCCTCCACTAATCGATATATAAATTCTTCCAGCATTCGCACCGAAGCAGCGTACATGACGTAACGAATCCAATTGTATAGAAGGTCCGGGAAACGCGCCTAATGTATACGTTAAAACAGTATCACATAAATTCACATCTGAAATGGTGACAGTATAGGTGCCGGGTACAACGTTAGAAAGCGTATCACTAGTTGCTCCTGTATTCCACAAATAATTATAACCAGGAGTAGCACCTCCAACGGTTAACACAATACTACCATTTGCAATTCCGCAAGAAGCATTTGTGATCACTGTAGATACAGTAAATTCATCAGGTTCAATAATTAAAAAAACAAGGGAGTCAGAACAAAGTGCACTATCCGTAACGATGACAGTATAGGTTCCTGCAGTCAATCCTGTTATATCTTGAGTAGTACTTCCATTAGACCAATTATAGGTGTAAGGCAAAGAACCTCCTACCACACTAATATCTAAACTTCCACTGGCATCACCATGACATAGTACATCCGTTTGATTCACTAATGTGATCACAGGTCCATTCGAAAGTGTGACTACCGCATTTCTTCGTCTTGTACATCCATTAAAATCAGTAACGGTAATAGTATATGTTCCTGCAGTAAGATTGATAATAGTTTGTGTAGTTTGTCCATTACTCCAAAGAAAAGTATAAGGACTAACCCCTCCACTTGGATTTACAGTAGCTTGCCCATTCGCTTGTCCACAGAAAGAAGGTTGTGTGGTAACTGGAGCAGCTAAAAATGTGGGGTGTGTTATGGTGTAGGATTGTGAAACCGTACAGCCTGCTGCATCAGTTACTGTCACCGTAAAATTTCCATTTTTCAAATTATTGATGGATGATGTAGTTCCGCCGTTCGACCATAAATAAGTTAACGTTGGAGTTCCACCACTTGCAAAAACTGTAATTGATCCACTGCTATCTCCATTACATAATACGTTTGTGACTTGTGTACTATCGATAACTGGCGCAGAAGTTCCGGCAATTACAGTTGAAAAACTTCGAGTACAAAAGTTGAAATCTGTTACGATTACTGTGTAAGTACCTGCTGCAATAGATGAGATCGTCTTTGTTGTAATTCCATTCGACCAAAAATAACTGTAACCTGGAATACCACCGGTTGGATTCACTCGAGATGAACCATTCGCTAAGCCACAAGTAGCATTCACATTTGTAAATGTAGCTTGTATTAAAGCGGGTTCACTCACAATATATGATCCAGATGTTGTACAGGAATTTTGATCTGTAACGGTTAAAGTATAGGTTCCTATCGCTAATGAACTAATGTTTTGTGTGATGGCTCCATTGCTCCATAAAAAAGTATAAGTTGGAGTTCCTCCAGAGATGGTAATCGTAATAGCACCATCATTGCCTCCATTACATGCGACACTGTCTACTACGGAGCTATTAATTGTTGGCAATGAACCGGAGGATACAATTCCAACTGATTGACTTGTGCAACCGTTACCATCAGTAACGTTAACCGTATACGAATTTGCAGAAAGTCCTGTAATAGTGGTAGTACTAGCTCCAGTGTTCCATAAATAGGATAACGTTCCTGTTCCTCCCGAAGCAGAAACAGTTGCAGTACCGTTTGAAAATCCACAATTAGTAGTTGTTGTAGAAACTGAAGATAAAATTGCAGTAGGTTGACCCACAAATACCGCACGTTGACGCGTACAGGAATTAAAATCTGTAATGGTTACTGTGTAAGTACCTGCAATCAATCCTGTGGGATTTTGTGCTGTTGTACCATTACTCCAGAGATAAGTATAAGTGGGAGTACCACCAAAAACAGTCAAATTAATGCTTCCATCACTTCCTAAATTACACAACGGCTGAGTAACGTTTGCACTCGCTGAAATTATATTAGGTTGGGTCAAAGTAAATGAGGCCGTGCCCGTGCATGAATTCCCATCTGTAATCGTTACGGTATATGTTCCAGCAACTACCCCTGAAAGATCTTGGGAAGTTGCCCCATTACTCCATAAATAAGAATAAATAAAATTTCCACCTGTTGGAGTTAAATCAATACTACCAGTGGCACCCGCATTACATGTTGGTGAAGTTAAAACAGCAGTGCCCGCAACTTGAGCAGCTTGCGTAACGGTATAGCTAGCTGAAACGCTACAGCTATTAATGTCAGTTACCGTCACAGTATAATTACCGGATATTAATACTGAAATATCTTCACTATTGCTACCAGCACTCCAGGAGTATGTATAGGTAGGAGTTCCGCCGCTAATCGTAATATTGAGACTACCATTATTACCTCCAAAACAAGAGACGGGTGTATTCACCACATTACTGATGATAGGCGCATTGGTAGAAGTAACGATCGCATTTTGTATCAAAGTACATCCGTTCGCATCACTAACGGTAACCGTATACGTTCCGGCAGGAATCGCAGTAATAGTTTGCGTGATAGCTCCAGTATTCCACAAATAAGTATAATTGGGAGTTCCGCCTCCTGGTGTTACCGTGGCTGAACCGGTGCTAACACCACATCCCGATTGCGTAGTGGATGAAGAAGCCGTAAGTATGGTAGGTTGTGAAACGATAAAACTTTGTGAGCGCGTACAACTATTTAAATCAGTAACGGTAACCGTATACGTTCCGGCAATTAATCCACTGGGATCTTGATTCGTAGCACCATTACTCCACAAGTAGGTGTAGATAGGTGTACCTCCAATTACGGTGAGGTCTATACTACCTGTTGCACCACCATTGCATAATGCACTGCTTGAAGTTGCAGATAAGGTAATGATAGTGGGTTGTGTTACCACAAATGAATTTGTATTCACACAAAAATTCTGGTCGGTAACCGTAACCGTGTATGTTCCGGCAATTAAACTACTAATATCTTGCGTGTTTGCTCCATTGCTCCACGAATACGTGTAGGTGGGTGTTCCTCCTGCTACCGTAATGTCTAAACTTCCATTGCTTCCTCCAGAACATGAAACGGGCGTGTTGGTTGCTATGGACGATTGCGGTGCTCCTGAATTTCCAGTCACTATTGAAAAAGATCGCGTACAAGAAGCTTGATCGGTAACTGTGACGGTATATGTTCCAGCAGCTAATCCAGAAATTACTTGCGATGAAGAACCTGTATTCCACAAATAAGTATATCCAGGAGTTCCACCAGCAGCAATAACAGTTACAGATCCATTCGCTGCATTACAAGTTCCATTGACTGGAAAAAAAGTGGTGGTAATAATGGTTGCTTGTGTAACTACAGCACTTGTTGTGGCCGTACAACCATTAGCATCACTAACGGTAACCGTATACGTTCCGGCAATTAATCCGCTAGGATCTTCTCCTGAAAATCCATTGCTCCAATTGTAAGTATAACTCGCTGTTCCTCCTGCTACGGTTAGGTTGATGGACCCTGTGTTTCCACCAAAGCAAGCGACTGATGTTGTTGTGGTAGTAAGTCCAATGGTAGCAGCAGGTTGTGTTACAATTGCAGATGTTGTGGCAGTACAACCATTAGCATCACTAACGGTAACCGTATACGTTCCGGAAA
>CAIXTT010000234.1 GCA_903922455.1 uncultured Bacteroidota bacterium
CTAGCCACTGGTAAAGCTTTAACAACAATATCAACATCCAAGCGCGCCGATTTACAGCTAAATGAATTCACTGCTTCAACATAGTAAGTTGTCGTGGCAGTAAGTGGGGGTGAAGTAAAACTCAATCCAACAGATAGAAGCGAGCCTCCTGTTAATGCATTATACCAATTGTAGGTTACACCACTTACCAATGGCAAATTCAATGTAAGATTAGAACCTTTGCATACTGAAGTGTCATTTAAATTTGGAACATCGGGTGTGGGCAATATGGTTACAAGAATGGAATCAGAAAACATCCATGCATTATTTTGCCATACACCTACATGATACCAGCCGTCATCGTATGCATTATACTGTTGGGCATTTGAACCTGCGAGCGGTAGACCATTATAGTACCATTGATTTCCTGTTGGAAAGATCGATTGTAGTTGAACAAAATTACCATCGCAAAAACTAGTTGGCCCTTGTGCAGTAAGAATGGTTGAAGATGAAATAACAGTCACATTTGTTGGTGTAGATGTAGCAGTACAACCATTAATCGAAGTTCCAACAACAGAATAATTTCCCGTTGCATTAACATAAATATTACTGCTCGTACTTCCGTTTGACCAAGTATACGTAGAACTTCCACTTGCTTGCAACAAAACCGAATCACCTTGAAAAAGAATCAGCGTTCCATTGGGAGAAACGACAGGCGCGCTTACTGAATAGGCAGAAATAGTTTGAACTAAAGATGTTGCTGTACAACCTCCGGCATTCGTAACAGTCACTGTATAAGAACCAGGTCCTGCGGAAATACTTTGTGTTGTAGCGCCTGTTGACCATTGATATGAACTAGCAACTGCGGCAGTTAACGAAGTACTTTGATTTGGACAAATTGTGTCTGTTGCTGGTGTAATGGTTGCTATCGGATTACTTTGAATTGTTACATTAAAAGGTAAAGAAAGCCCTCTACATCCTGAAGCATTTGTTACACTCACTTGGTAAGAACCTGCGGCATTTACCACAATGGATTGGGAAGTAGTTCCATTTGACCATACATAATTAGTCCCAGATTGAGCGGTTAGGGTTAAGGCGGCCCCGCTACATAATGTTGATCCATTGCTACTAGTAATGGCAGGGACGAATGGCGGCAGAATCGTAACTGTAATATTTGTGGAGATAGCGGTTGCACCCATTCCATCTACAGCAGACGCATACAGTGTATGTGTTCCTACCGATAAATTGGAGACTAATACTGTAGCATTCGAAGAACTCCCAACAATTATTAAATTTTCTTTAATCGTATAATTACTTAAGTTAGATGGGCTAATTTGAAAAACGATTGGATCTCCAAAACATCTAGTTGATGCACCTGCCAAAGAAAGAGATAAGGCAATTGAAGATACATTCGTAATTTTTCGCAATAACTGATTTGTATTATCCCCAACATATAAACCTTGATCCATAAAATTAAAACAGACCCCTGTTGGATTATTAAATCGGGCAATAGCTGCATTTCCATTCACATCACCAATACTTCCAGCTAAGCCAGCATATGTACTTACTACTCCTGAAGTGTTTACTTTTCGAATAGTATGATTCAATACATCTGCAACAAAAATATTGCCTATGCCATCGGTACAAACTCCGGCAGGAAATTTAAACTGTGCACTCATGGCGGGACCGTCTGCACTCCCTTGAATTCCACTACCTACCACTGTAGTAACCAAACCGAATGAATTCATTTTTCGAATTACATTATTCCACTCGTCAGCGATGAGCACATCTCCTGCTGAAGTCATGCACAATCCATATGGATGATTAAACGTGGCAGTAGCACCTGTACCATTATTCATACCGGAAACAAACACAGTACCAGCCATGGTTGACACTTGTCCATTTTCAATTTTTCGTATAGTATGGGTGTTATAGTCAGAAACATAAATGGAATATCCATTAGGTGTAACAGCGATACCCGCAGGAAAACCAAAGCGTGACATGGACGCCGCTCCATTTGTTGTTCCAAAAACTCCAGAGCCGGCAATAGTTGTTACCATTCCTGCATTATCAATCTTTCGTATCTTATAATTCTTGGTGTCTACCACATAAACATTACCAACAGTATCACAAGCGATTCCCCATGGCTCATTAAATGTTGAAGAAAGTGCAGGGCCATCAGTGCCTCCAATAGCTCCTGTTCCAGCGTAAGTACTCACGATCCCTGATGTATTTACTTTTCGAATTCTATGATTGAGCCGATCGGCGATAAAAACATTTCCATTGGGATCACTAGCAACGGCATGTGGTTCATTAAATCGAGCAATGGGTCCAGCTCCATCGCCAAAACCTGATGCTCCGGCGCTACCAGCCACCGTAGTAACTTGCTGTGCTTGCAAGCAAGTACACAACACGCAGCCTAAAACAAGCAAGCGAAGTTTCTTCATGCGGCAGCTGATCTAGTAGTATTAGTTTTCAAATCAATTGTGTGTACTGATTGATTTAATATCGTGAATGACAACTCTGCCACTGCTTGTGATTCTCCTTCAAAGGCAGCCAAATACAAGGAAGCAATGCGTTGCCATGCATACTTTTGCATTGCATATTTTTGCATCTCTACTCCGATCATCGAGAGATCCGTTTGTACGAAATAGGATAATTGTTTCAAAAGATCTTCTGCATTGTTAAAATAACGTGCGCGATGATTTGTTGTTTCAAGATTATAATCGATGCCATAGCTGAGGATCGGTAATCCCAAACACATCGCTTCCACTAAACTTGGATTGGTTCCTCCGGCACTATGACCGTGCACATAAAACTTAGCATTCGATCGAATCGAATTCAGTTGATCTTGATCATAGATCGGATCTAACAAATGAATATTCGGATAATTAGAAAATTTCGCTTTTAGATCCATTCCATATTTTCCATGATTCCACAGACCCACCATTACCAATGTTTGTTGAGGTGCTCTACTGAACGCATCCAAAATCATATGAATATTATTCTCTGGTTCAATACGACTTACATTAAAAGCATATGATTCATTCAAAAATGGAAATTGCTCGAGATGGTAATTCGTCAATGGTTGTTTGCTTACATGATCTCCACCATATTCAATTAGCCAAGCATCGGTACGATTGTAACTCTTATGTACATATTGCTGAATAACTTTATTATCCGTGATGACTACATCTGCAAAACGAACTGCTAATTTCTCACTGAAGCCTAAAACCTTTTTAGCTATCCAATTCCATTTTGGGCGCTTCCATTCTTGTCCATCAATATTCACTAAAATCTTTTTGTTTGTGAATAATTTTAATACTGGAAAAAGCATGGCGCCTGATACTCCAAGCGCTAACACGACATCAGCATGCCGAATAGCATGCAAAATAGAAATCATATCATAAATTATACTTTGATATCCGTTCGCATTAAGCGGAAGATAAACCAACTTAGCACCATTAAAAACAGAAGGTCGTTTGGGACCTTTCTCAAAATACTTTTCACTACAATACACCGTAAAATCAACCTCTGCACCTAACTGATCCACCAAATGGTGTGTTAAGGTTTCAAATCCGCCATAGCGGGCTGGCAACCCTGTTGTACCAATCACTGCAACACGCAACTTCGATTTCATATTTCTTTGAGCTCTACTTATAATTACGATAATAATTTAGTTCAATTCAAGAGAATGAATTTCCTTTCTTGTACGATAGCTTGCAGCCGAAGGTTCATTCAGAATGAGAGGTAAATTGTATCAATTATCAACTCCTACAGGGTGTTACTCAAAATAGAGCTAAAAAACGTTGAATTATAAACATGGGATTATCAATATGTTGAAAAAGGTTACATTTTAAAGAAAATAAATTTCATGAAAAAATTCTAATTTCTTACATCTTTATTACAAAGATCAAAAACATCAATTAACGTATTTTTAAACTTATCTGACCCAAATCGCTTTGAGGTCTCACGTGCTCCTACTGACAACTGTTGCATAAACTCAGGATTCGCAGCTAAAAAAGATAATCTAAAATCGAGCGCTGCTTCATCATGAACATCAATTTGAAAACCATTTTTAGTTTCTTCCACCAATTCAACAGGTCCACCAAGTGTGGGAGCAATTACTGGAATTCCATAACTCATGGCTTCCAAAAGTGTCATTCCAAAAGTTTCAACACATTGCTTTGGATTGGTCAAATTCACGACGAGATTGGCACGACAATAAAAAGAATCCAAATCCTTTTGAACAGAAAACACAGACAAATTGGACGGAAAATGTTGAGGAGTGAAGTGAAGGCATACTTCCACTTTAGACGCATTAAGCACTAATTCAAAATTCAAACTTGGATGACGGTTAGCCAGCTCTATAAACTGAGGAACTCCCTTATATTCTTTGAAAGAACAAACCATTAATACGGTAAATTTTCCATTATTAGAGGGGGTATAAAGATTCTTGGCTGCACGATCAACAAATGATTGGGGTAAAACATTGTGTAATACGCATGAATTTACATTTCCAATTTTTTCCTCTTGATACAGATAATTTGAAACATAAAAGATAGTATCCGCAGTGAAAGAGGCCACCCATCGTAAAAAGGATTTAAGAAGCACTGGTTTAATATAACTCTCATGCACATGATAAATGGTTTGCTTCTTCATACAAAAGGAAGCTAACGCAGCTCCAAAAGGCAATAAGGTATTTACATAAATGATAACATTCTCCTTTCGATATTTTAACAACTGAAAAAATAAAAATAGCTGACTAAAAGAGAAAGCCATCAAGCGCAAGAATAAATTCGAGTAAAATTGATAAGGAAAATAATATTTTGTTGCATCAACCCGATCCAAAAATCCAGATCTTCCTTCACTTGTATGAATAACGATAGGATGACCTGAAGCCTTCAATGCATTCAATGCTTGTGAAAAAACCAGAGGACTTCCGCTGAAATCATTCAGAAGATGAACTGCAACTATTTTACTCTTGGTCGTATTCACTTAACTCGCTTTATTAGATAGATCATTATAAACATCCTTCAACTGGTTTCCTTTCAAATTCCAATTAAATTTTTCTTGAAACATTTTCCTAGCACCTAAGCTC
>CAIXTT010000235.1 GCA_903922455.1 uncultured Bacteroidota bacterium
ATAGGGTAGACGGCTTTGGGCAAAGGTAATTGAATGTAATCAATCATTTTTTGAAAATACGAGATGAAAATCAAGATTCATTCATCCATTTTCAATATTCAATATTGCTCTTCAAATAGGAGATAACCTGTTAATTTATTGAATTTTAAGGTTGAGTAATAAAGACGATTTAATTGGTCATTAGGTGATATAGAAGTAAAATATGTTAATTACTCCATAGCCAGAGTCTAAAATTCTTTCTATAATTCAAGAAATGGTAAAATGTGTTTTCTAGTCTTGAGTAAGATTAATTTAAATAGAAATAATCAAATCATAATAATTTCTAAAAATAGTATTACAAATCCATCGCTTCAGCAATCAGCTCAGCAATGTCTTTCACTTTTACTGAATCTTCCTTTTCATTCAATTTTACTCCATCACTCATCATCGTCATACAAAACGGACAAGCCACTGCAATAGCATCCGGCGAAGAGGCTAAAGCTTCTTCAGCTCTTTCCATGTTGATGTCTTTTTTTCCATTCTCAGGTTCTTTAAACATCTGCGCTCCACCAGCACCGCAACACAATCCGTTAGCTCTGCTTCGCTTCATTTCGGTCATTAAACTATCTAATCGCATAATGACTTGTCGAGGTGCCTCATATACATTATTCGCTCTTCCCAAATAACAAGGATCATGAAAAGTGATTTTCTTTCCTTCGTAAGCCCCACCTTGAACAGTAATTTTTCCAGCATCCAATAACTCTTGCAAAAGTTGGCTATGATGAAGGACTTCATAATTTCCGCCTAACTCTGGGTATTCATTTTTGAGCGTGTTAAAGCAATGTGGACACCCGGTTACTATTTTCGTTACTTCGTAACCGTTAAGTACCATAATATTATTCATGGCCGACATTTGAAATAAAAATTCGTTACCAGCACGTTTGGCAGGATCGCCGGTGCAACTTTCTTCAGTACCTAACACGGCGAATTTTAATCCAGCATGATGTAAAATTTTTGCTAATGCTTTGGTTACCTTTTTAGCGCGGTCATCAAAACTTCCTGCACAACCGACCCAGAAAAGAATTTCGGGTTTCTCTCCTCTGGACATCATCTCTGCCATAGTATTCACTTTGAAATCTTCCATAATCATCTGATTGCTTTCTTGTCCATTAATTTTCGGTCCAGTTCATACGATCTGCATTAGAGAACTGCCAAGGAGCGCCATTATTTTCCATCTTGGTAAACATCCCATTTAACTCAGCAGGAGCTGCACTTTCTTCCATCACCTTAAATCGACGAAGGTCCATGATGATACTCAAGGGATCTATTAATATTGGACAAGCTTCAACACAAGCGTTACAAGAGGTGCAAGCCCAAATTTCTTCTTCCTTAATATAATCGTTGATAAGTGATTTTCCATCATCATAATCAGCACCTTTTTGATCCAAGTTTTTTCCAACTTCTTCCAATCGATCGCGAGTATCCATCATGATTTTACGTGGCGATAATAATTTACCTGTAATATTCGCAGGGCAAACAGAAGTACATCTTCCACATTCAGTGCAGGAGTAAGCGTCCATCAATTGTTTCCAATTCAAATCCTTCACATCCTTGGCACCGAAACGTTGAGGAATCCCATTGGGATCGGCAGGAGGTGGGACGGCAGCAGGATCCATCATCAACTTGACTTCATTGGTCACACTCTGCATATTATTGAACTGACCTTTCGGATTCAAATTAGCATACCATGTATTTGGAAAAGCCAATAAAATATGAAAATGCTTTGAGTAAGGAACGTAATTTAAAAAAGCGATAATCCCAACAATATGAAACCACCAACAACCTCTTTCAATCATCATTAACGTTTCATTTGAATACGTTCCCAACATTCCGAAAAGAGAACTGCTTATTGGAAAAGCGCCTGCTACTACATAATGAGAAGCCCCTCTCGATTGTAACAATGCATCACTGGCATTCATAATGAGAAATGCTGACATCAAAAATATTTCGATAATCAAAATTAAATTGGCATCTGACTTAGGCCAAGAAGTCATCTCATCCATGTGAAATCTTTTCAAACGAATAACATTTCTTCGAGCTAAAAAGACCACACAAGCCAACAAAACACCAATAGCTAAATACTCAAAACTGCCAATCAAAAAATCATAAAATCCGCCGAGAAAACTTAACACACGATGCGTTCCAAAAACGCCATCGATCATTATTTCTAGTACTTCAATATTTATAATTATAAATCCCACGTAAATCAACAAATGAAAAAAAGCGGCTACGGGCCGACTCCCCATTTTCGATTGACCCAAAGCAACGCGACCCATCGTTTGCCAACGTTCACTTTTACGATCGTTGATCACTTTTTCTCTTCCCAAATTAATATTGCGCATTACCTTCTTCACGCGGAACACAAAAAAATAAATGCCGACAGAAAGTAGGAGTATAAATAAGAATTGTGATATCATTTCAACTAATTTATGGTTCTAAAATACAACATACACCGGAAACTTCTTCAAAGAGCAGTAACCAATTCATTAAAACGACTATTTTTTATTGATTATTTTTTCAGCTTCTTGAATCGTGATCCGTTGATTTCCATTGAAAGCGGTTAGAAATGCATCGGCTCGACCATTCGCTTTTACTTGATTCAATTTCTTCCTTGCATCGGCTATTGAAAGGTATTTACCAATACAATATCGTGTAAATCCATCGGTACATTCCACCATATTGATTGATTCTATACTATTGAATTTAGAATTATCAGAAGCAGGATTTTTGCTGGCTCCAATTTGAACACTTATATAAACCGTAGGTGCATTTATATCATTCAAAATTTTATTTGCCAACCCTGAATTTTGTTTAGTAGGAGTAGGTGTCGGTTTTGGTGGTGGAGTAGGAGCAGCCGCTACTTTTTCTTCCGTTGAATCAGGTTTTACAATTTTAATTTCCTCGACTGGTGGAACAGGAACTGTCTCTCTCTCTATTTTAACAGGATCAGATTTTGGAGTATGGTCCGATACAGAATTAACTGAAGTAGTTTCCATATCTACTTTATACTCTTTAAATGCTCTATAAATCGCAGCAGCCATGGTGTTTTGTCCTTTATCGGAAGCTAAAAATTTTTCTTCCGGTTCATGTGTTAAAAAACCACATTCAATAAGTACTGCCGGCATCGCTGTTTTGTACAAAACAAGAAATCCAGCTTGTTTTACCCCTCGGTTATTTCTTCCCGCATACTCAGTAAACTCATCTTGAATATTAGAAGCAAACAACAAACTCTGACTCATAAATTGACTTTGATAAAGTGAAAAAATAATGTTTGCTTCTGGAGAATTAGGATCAAATCCATCGTATTTTTTTAAATAATCATCCTCTAACAAGATCGTAGCATTCTCACGCTTTGCTACATCCAAATTACTCTCGGTTTTATGATTACCCATTACATACGTTTCAGAGCCATACGCTGTTTTTCCACCCGCATTGAGATGGATACAAATAAACAAATCGGCATGAGCTTTATTCGCTATGTTCGCACGTTCATGCAAAGGAATAAAGACATCTGATTTACGAGTATAAACCACATTTATATCAGGATAATTGGTCTCTATCATTTTTCCCAATTTCAATGCAATATCAAGTGCAACATGCTTTTCACGAGACGATGCACCTAAGCAACCTGCATCATGCCCGCCATGGCCCGCATCAATTACAATGGTTTTAATTTTATACGTATCCTTGCCTTGTCCTGTGAAAGACAAGTGAACAAAAAACATTAAAAGCGATATGGCAATCAGGAATCTTCTTTTCACGTTGGGGTTTTGTAGCTTTGCGCCTTCAAAATTATTGTATAATAGAGATAATGATGTACCTATATAGACGAGGTTCTAGCAACTTTTCAACGTCAAGTTGTTGGTTGATCGTATGTCTGATTTTTATATTAACCTCATTTTCATCTCTATCTGCTCAAGACCTTCCTGCAAAATCAACTGTAAATAAGACAGATAGCATTAAAATTGCGAATTCCGACAGCATTTCAAGTTCGGCTGATTCTTTAAAAGTATTAGCTGGGGACACCATTCCCATAAATGACTCACTGCTTTTGGCGGATGATTTTAAGTCGAAGGTTTCTTATTATGCCGAGGATTCTATCGTTTATGATTTGGACACCGGAATGGTTTATTTGTACGGAAAAGCTTGGATGACTTATGAAGATATCCGACTGGAAGCTGATTATATCGATATCGATTTTAACACAAAAGAGATTTCTTCTAAAGGTGCACCAGATTCTAGTGGGACAATCGTTGGCAAGCCTTTATTTAAACAAGGAACAGATGAATTCCTTTCCGATCAAATTCGATATAATTTTAACACAAAGAAAGGTAAGATAACAGAAGTGACTACCAAGGATGGCGATAGTTATATTCATGGTGCCGTAGTAAAAAAACAACCCGACAATAGTACTTTTATTAAAGATGGATACTATACCACGTGCGATGCATCTCATCCTCATTATTATTTGAAATCGAATAAAATCAAAGTGATTCCCAATAATAAAGTAGTTACGGGTCCTGCTGATTTATATATTATGGATGTGCCCACTCCCTTGGCCATCCCATTTGGATTTTTTCCAAATAAAAAGGGGAGAGCTTCCGGAATTCTTTTTCCACAGTACGGTGAGTCGCAACAGTTAGGTTTCTTTTTAAAGAATGGAGGCTATTATCTCGGATTAAATGACCATTTCGATTTAGCTTTAACAGGTGATATATATTCTAAAGGAAGCTGGCGTGGAAATGCCTATTCCAATTATGCATGGAAGTATCGTTTTAATGGGAATATGTCGTTGAATTACTCTAATACAAAAGTGAGTCGACCTGAATTTCCAGATTATAGTTTGGAAAAATCTTTTTTCATAAGATGGAATCATATGCAAGATGCGAAATCACATCCTGGAACAAGTTTCACTGCAAATGTAAACGCAGGAAGTGCCACTTTTTACCAATATAATTTAACCAATGCAACTAATTTTTTAACGAATACATTTACATCATCCATTGCATGGTCAAAAGTCTGGACAGGAAAGCCCATCAACTTAAGTGTAAGCTTATCACATAGCCAAAACAATCAAACACGAGACATTAATTTAAGTCTCCCTTCAGCAACATTTAACGTAGCTCGACGCACTCCTTTTAAAAGAAAGCTAGCGATTGGTGAACAAAAATGGTATGAGAAAATTGGAGTTGGATTAACTACTTCTTTCATTAATTCCATCAGCACGAAAGACACATTGCTTTTCAAAAAAGAATCTTTAGAACAGTTTAGATACGGCATTCAACATAGTGTTCCGATCAGTACAAGCTTCACGGTTGCCAAATATTTTACGGTGAGTCCAGGCATTACTTACAATGAAAAATGGTATTTAAAAACAATTCAAAAAGAGTGGGATTCAGAAACAAATACAGTTGATGTTGATACAGTAGATGGGTTCAAAGCAGCCCGCGATTTTGCATTTAGTACCAACATAAACACACGTATTTATGGAATGCTTCAATTTAAAAAAGGAAAAATTGCAGCTTTTCGTCACGTGATGACACCTACCCTTGGATTTTCATGGCGTCCTGATTTTAGCGAAAAACAATACGGGTATTATAAAGAAGTACAAAGTGATTCTATTGGAACTTTACAGAAGTATTCTGTATTTGAAGGGGCTATTTTTGGTGGTCCTGGAGCGGGAAAATCTTCATTGATGAATTTCTCCCTTGATAATAATTTTGAGATGAAAGTGCGTCAAAAAAGTGATACGGCAGAAACTTTTAAAAAGGTGAAATTATTAGAAAGTTTAGCTTTAAGTACCTCCTATAATTTCGCGGCCGATTCATTGCGGTTGGCGCCCATTAGCATCAGTGGAAGAGCAACTATTATAGACAGAATATCCTTAAACATGTTTGGAGTTTTTGATCCCTATGTCATCAACAATAATGGAGTAAGAATCAATAAAACAGAGTGGTCGGAGAATAATAAATTAGCCCGATTTAATTCAGGAAACTTCAGCGTCAACTTTAGCATCTTGCCTCGTAAAAAGCCGCTAAAATCGACACAAGGCACTTCCGAAGAACTCAATGAAATTAATGAGAACCGAGATGCTTACAACGATTTTTCTATTCCATTTAGTTTAAACATTGGCTACAATTTCTTTTTCTTGAATAATGTAAATGCTCCTGATCAAATTACACAGACGTTGAATTTTAGTGGCGATTTGCAATTAACTCCTGCATGGAAAGTTAACTATAATTCGGGGTACGATTTTGAGCAAAAAGATTTCAGTTATACTTCACTCGGCATCAACCGTAATTTGCATTGCTGGGAGATGAGTTTAAATTGGGTTCCCTTTGGTTTCCAACAAAACTACTTTTTCCAAATTAATGTGAAATCTTCGCTCTTGCAAGATTTGAAATTGACCAAGAAAGACGATCGATTTGACAATCGTTAATTCTTTTTTAGTTTTACAAAAAGAAATCATATGCCTAATAAACCGAGTTTAAAAGAAGCCTTTAAATTTTGGCTTAAATTAGGCTTCATTAGCTTTGGTGGTCCGGCCGGACAAATATCCATCATGCATGAGTTTTTAGTGGAGAAAAAGAAATGGATTTCAGAAAAAAAATTCATGAATGCACTCAACTATTGCATGCTCTTACCGGGTCCCGAAGCACAGCAATTAGCA
>CAIXTT010000236.1 GCA_903922455.1 uncultured Bacteroidota bacterium
AAAGGGATCCTTCTTTTCCACTTGGCTCTTTAACAAAAATGTTTCTGATCAAAATGCTAGTTTAGACTATGCATCTTCTTTTAGCCCAACCTTCGGAGTACAAGCCATCTTTATGTTTAAAGAAACATATGGAATTAATGCAGAAGTTATTTACGCTTCACAAAAGCAAAAATATGATGGTTATTATAATGGAAATGAAAACAACACATTTACGAACGAATTAAGTTTAAGCTATATTGATATTCCCATTTTATTCCGTGTTTCTTCTCCAAAAGGACCGTATTTTGAAATTGGCCCACAAGCTTCATTATTGATGGGTGCAAAGGAAACTTTTGAAACAGACTTAACTCCTATTAATAATTATTCTGATAAGGATGTAAAAGATGATTTTGCTGGGTTTGGTGTTGCTGGAGTTTTTGGATTTGGTATCGATATTAAATTGACTGACATGATAAATTTAACTACTGGACTTCGATTTGGCTATATGTTTACCGATGCCACAGTAGAATATACAGAAAGTGAGCAAATCGCATTTAATGGCCTTAATCCACCATGGTTACCACTTGGAGAACAAAGTTTGGTTTCGAATGCTTCAAATCATGAAGGCGAATTTCATTTCGGAAGTAATAAAAATGATATATCATATCAAAAATCGGATCGTGCATTCGGTGGACTTCAAATTGGAATTCAATTTATGTTGGATAAGTAAGAAGATTATTACCATAGTTAAAACAAGAAAGGGTGGGCAATGCTCACCCTTTCTTGTTTATTTAATGAGCTAATTGAATTATATGAATGGAAGTGAAGCTGCCCGAGGGAACTCGCGGGCAGCAAACAAAAAAGGTCATGTTTCCAGAGCCATATAATATTTAAAATCAATTTGTTTAAGCAGGTACTTTACTCATCACTTCAGCCATCGTTTTACCAATATCGGCTGGAGAATCAACCACAATAATTCCGCATTCACGCATGATTTGCATCTTGGCTGCAGCAGTATCTTCTGCTCCACCAACTATAGCTCCGGCATGACCCATTCTTCTTCCAGCAGGTGCAGTTTGTCCGGCAATAAATCCAACTACCGGCTTTTTGTTTCCTGTGGCTTTGATCCAACGAGCTGCTTCCGCTTCTAATCCACCGCCAATTTCACCAATCATGACGATTCCTTTTGTTTCAGGATCATTCATGAATAATTCAATGGCTTCTTTAGTTGTGGTTCCAATAATTGGATCTCCACCAATACCAATGGCTGTGGTTACTCCTAAACCTGCACGAGCTACTTGGTCAGCAGCTTCGTAAGTAAGGGTTCCCGATTTAGACACAATACCGATAGGTCCACGCTTGAAAACGAAGCCTGGCATGATTCCAACCTTAGCTTCTCCCGGAGTAATCACTCCCGGACAGTTTGGACCAATCAAGCGGCAATCTTTATCTTTTAAATATTCCTTCACCTTGATCATGTCTTTGGTAGGAATTCCTTCTGTAATAGCTACAATCAATTTAATTCCAGCTTCAGCAGCTTCCATCATGGCATCTGCAGCAAAGGCTGGCGGAACGAAAATGATAGAAACATTAGCTCCTGCCTTAGCAACGGCCTCTGCCACGGTATTGAAAACAGGCTTGTCTAAATGAGTAGTTCCTCCTTTTCCTGGAGTCACGCCACCTACTACATTTGTCCCATACTCAATCATTTGAGTGGCATGGAAAGTGCCTTCAGTTCCGGTAAATCCCTGAACAATAATTTTTGAATCTTTATTGACTAATACGCTCATAATTTCTTTTATCTACGAAGGCGCAAAAGTAGTGAAAATGAACAAGCCAGGCATAAGAATCTATTTTCCTTATTTTAGTAGTTAAAAAAACCATCCCTCAGGTGCAATAAACTTTTTTGTAGGCATATAAAATTTATAAAATCAACTACTTGAAACTTAGAAAATAGATTATCTTATTAAAACGTAAATTTGCACTAACTAAATCGAACATGCAATCTCCCACTCCATACACTCCCAAAAATAAAATCCGAATTGTTACTGCTGCTAGCCTTTTTGATGGGCATGATGCTTCAATTAATATTATGCGTCGGATTATTCAAAGTAGCGGGGCTGAGGTGATTCACTTGGGTCATGACAGAAGCGTGAACGAAGTGGTGAATTGTGCCATTCAAGAAGATGCAAATGCGATTGCTTTAACCTCCTACCAAGGTGGACACATGGAGTATTTTAAATACATGTTTGATTTGCTCAAGGAGCGCGGATGTGAACATATTCGCATTTTTGGTGGCGGCGGCGGTACCATTTTACCAGAGGAAATTAAGGAGTTGCAAGCGTATGGCATTACGCGCATTTATCATCCCGACGATGGTCGTTCGATGGGCTTGCAAGGAATGATTAATGATATGATGCAGAAATGTGATTTTGCAACAGGATTTAATCTGAATGGAGAAGTTAAACGTATTGCAACCAACGATCAATATGCGATTGCTCGATTGATTTCAGCTGCTGAGAATAATCCATCTGAGTTTAAGAATTATTATACTGAAATTAAAAAAGCTGCGGATAATTCTAAAGCTCCCGTGCTCGGAATCACGGGTACAGGTGGCGCTGGTAAATCGAGTTTAGTGGATGAATTGGTGCGACGTTTTCTCATCGATTTTAAGGATAAAACCATTGCTATCGTTTCGGTAGATCCATCAAAAAGAAAAACAGGTGGCGCCCTTTTGGGAGATAGAATTCGCATGAACGCCATCAATAACGATCGTGTTTATATGCGTTCTCTAGCAACACGTCAAAGTAATTTGGCTTTGTCGAAGCACGTACAAGAAGCGCTGGATATTGTGAAAGCTGCTGGATATGATATGATCATTTTGGAAACTTCTGGAATTGGTCAGAGTGATACGGAAATTACAGAGCACAGCAATATGTCGCTCTACGTGATGACACCCGAATACGGAGCTGCCACTCAGTTAGAGAAAATTGATATGCTCGATTTTGCGGATGTGATTGCCTTAAACAAATTCGATAAGCGTGGTGCCTTGGATGCGTTGCGTGATGTGAAGAAGCAGTATAAACGCAATCATCAACTGTGGGATGCAGATGACGATACACTTCCTGTTTATGGAACCATCGCTTCTCAGTTCAATGATCCAGGCATGAATAAACTTTACAAGCAGGTGATGGATCTTTTAGTGGTAAAAACGGGTACTAATCTTAAAACCACTTTTACCAGTACCGATGAAATGAGTGAGAAGATTTACATCATCCCACCTCATCGTACGCGCTATTTAAGTGAAATTTCAGAGAGTAATCGTCAGTACAACGATTGGACCAACGAACAATCTAAAGTTGCTCAAAAACTGTATAGCCTAGAGCAAGCAATGGATGCTTTGAACAGTGTAGATGTAAAAGAGAAAGATGCAGCGATAAAAACATTGAAGTCGGCGTATGCAGAATGGGAGTTGCGGTTAGATGGGCAGAACAAAAAGTTATTGCAATCCTTTCCAACGAAAGTAGCTGCGTATAAATCTGATTTTTATATTTTCAAAGTGCGCGATAAGGAAATTAAAATTCAAACTTGGTACGAGTCGCTTTCTCATTCACGTATTCCTAAAATATCAGTTCCTACATTTGAAGCGTGGGGCGATCAGTTGAAGTGGATGTTGAAAGAGAATTTCCCAGGTGAGTATCCCTACACTGCGGGTGTGTTTCCATTCAAACGTGAAGGCGAAGATCCTACACGTATGTTTGCAGGCGAAGGTGGACCCGAACGTACCAATCGACGTTTCCATTATGTCTCTTTAGGTATGCCCGCACATCGTTTGAGTACGGCTTTCGACTCGGTAACTTTATATGGAAATGATCCTGATTACCGTCCAGATATCTATGGAAAGATTGGAAATTCAGGAGTGAGTATTTGCTGTTTGGATGATGCCAAAAAATTATATTCAGGATTTAATCTCGCCGATCCAAAAACATCGGTGAGCATGACGATTAATGGTCCGGCCGCGATGTTAACCGGATTTTTTATGAATGCAGCCATCGATCAGCAATGCGAATTGTATATCAAACAGCACGGACAAGAAGTGATGGTGCAGGAGAAGATCAAAGAAATTTTCAAACGTAAAAACAGTCCTCGCCCCTACTACCAAGGTGAATTGCCAAAGGGAAATGATGGATTAGGTTTGATGCTCTTAGGCGTAACCGGTGATCAAGTTTTACCTGCTGATGTGTATGCAAAAATAAAGACAGATACGTTGGCGCAAGTGCGTGGAACGGTTCAAGCGGATATCTTAAAAGAAGACCAAGCGCAAAATACTTGCATCTTCAGCACTGAATTTGCTTTGCGTTTGATGGGCGATATGCAAGACTATTTTATTCGTAATAAGATTCGTAATTTTTATTCAGTTTCTATTTCCGGTTATCATATTGCAGAAGCAGGTGCGAATCCGATTACACAATTGGCCTTTACATTAGCGAATGGATTTACGTACGTAGAATATTATGCAAGTCGGGGAATGGATATTAACGACTTCGCTCCTAACCTCAGCTTCTTTTTCAGTAATGGAATTGATCCGGAATATGCTGTGATTGGTCGTGTAGCTCGACGGATTTGGGCGAAGGCGATGAAGATAAAGTACAATGCCAAGGAGAGAAGTCAGATGTTGAAATATCATATTCAAACATCGGGACGATCGTTACATGCACAGGAAATTGATTTTAATGATATCCGTACTACATTGCAAGCTTTGTATGCAATTTATGATAATTGCAATTCACTTCACACCAACGCTTACGATGAAGCCATCACCACTCCTACTGAGGAAAGTGTGAGAAGAGCCATGGCGATACAGTTAATTATTAACCGAGAGTTAGGGTTAGCAAAGAATGAAAATCCGTTACAAGGAGCTTTTGTGATTGAAGAATTAACAGACCTTGTAGAAGAAGCAGTATTATTAGAATTTGATCGAATTACAGAGCGCGGCGGAGTGTTGGGTGCCATGGAAACGATGTACCAGCGTGGAAAAATTCAAGAGGAGTCCTTGTATTACGAGACCTTGAAACATACCGGTGAATTTCCAATTATTGGTGTGAATACTTTCTTGAGCAGCAAAGGTTCTCCTACTGTGATGCCAAAAGAAGTGATTCGTGCCACCGAGGAAGAAAAGGAATATCAAATTCAAATGTTAAAAGCATTACATGAAAAGAATGCTGATAAGACCAAGGACCTGTTACGTACTTTACAGTTGAGCGCTATTCACAATGAGAATATGTTTGATACCATGATGGAAGCGGCTAAGTACTGCTCGCTCGGACAAATCACCTCTTCCCTTTTTGAAGTGGGTGGTCAGTACAGAAGGAACATGTAAGTATGGCAATTTTTACAATGTAATTTCGCTGATGAATCGTAGATTTGAAAGCAACTCAGCCTTCCTGAGGTGGGGAATGTTCGATATGCAATTTAGGGTAACACAATGAAATTTTACAGCCAATAAAAAAAGCCTAAGGTTTAAACCCTAGGCTTTTTTTATTTAATAAACTTATTATAATTACTTAGCAACGGAAAAACGGTTCGTGTATGACTTACCATTAGAAGAAACAAGGACAGAATAGATTCCTGTGGCATAAGTAGAAACATCTACACGCGTAACATCATTCACGTTATTGAATGTTTTTACTAATTTACCAATAGCGTTGTAAATATCAACTCTCGCATTTTTCAATGTGTTATCTAAACGAATGTTTACTTCGTTTGAAGTTGGAGAAGGATAAAGAGAAACCAATGATGAATTTGACTCAATTTCATTTACAGAAGAAATTGTTTGCATGTTCAAACGAAGGTTGTACGTGATGAAGAAGTTAAAATCATCCGCACTTGCCCAACCGTTCACAGCAGGAGGTGCAGGAATTGTATTCCAGCTTACCCAAACAGTTAAAGGAGTTAGGATTTCAGCGGAATAACCTAAAGAAATGTTAGAGTCAACCTCATGCACACCTACATAATACAAACCTGGAGCCAGCGTTAAAGCACCTGCATCTAAATTCAACGTAAACCAATCACCACCTGGCGCAATAACACCTGGTAAGATAAGAATACTATCTGTTGTAGCAAGCACAGTATTACTTGGCTCTGATCCTGCAGTTTGAGCATGGATGGTAGCATAAACCGGAGTACCCGCTGGGTTTGGATCGAAAGTGTCAAGGATCTTAAATGAAACAGAAGTTAAGGACGCCGTAGCTATCACTTCAAAATTCTGACCCACGATACCATCTGCCGGACCAGCACCAATTCCTAATGAACCATTGCTTTCGCCGTTATCTCTTGCGTAAGTTGAATCAGAATAAGTAGTCGTAGCACCGTTTATCTCATCATTTGTCGTGTTTCCATCACCAGGATAGTTCACGGTAAGTCTTGCACGTAAAGAAGCAGGATTAACCGGAGTGAAAGTATTCACGGTGTTCAATGTAGCATTGGCTCCCGGATTTAAATTTGGTAAGTTAACCGTTTCGCTGTAAACCACTCCTAATGTAGTAGTGTCGATAATCTCGAATAAGGCGGAACCACCGGTAGAAGCTGTTATTCCATTGTTTTTTACTTCTCCACTTAAAGAGATAGGTGTAGCTTGCGACAATGGAATGCTCGTGTAAACGTTATTTAATCGGCTTACACTTAAAGATAATAAATCGAAGGTTGCCGGAGTGAAAATGTCCAATTGATCAATACCGATAAGATCGGAGTTTGCACCAAGAGGTCCACCATCTACTACGTTGTAGCGAATGGCAAAACGTCCGGTGGCACCCGCCGTAGGAGCAATGAAAGAATTTTGCGCCCATGCACCAGCAGTATTTGATTCAAAATTACCTAATTCTACCCAGGTAAGAGCTTCCGGAGTGGAATCACCAACAGCAGAATACATTACTCTGATAGAATCAGGAAACGTTGAATTTAAAGGGGAGCGGGAGTAGAAAGAAATAATGTCACCAACACTGATATTTAATGCCGGTGTTACCAACCAATTATCAATATTGTTCGCTCCAGTCACTGAGTTATAATTAGAAGCTACCCATTCAGCAGTAGATCCAGTATTATAATCTCCCCAGTTACCAATAGTTCCCTGAAACCATGCGCCTGTTAGACCTGCTCCACCCGCACCGCGGAAGTATGGAAGGTAGCCTCTGGCTTTTAAACCATTGGTATCATTCGGCAAGCTAAAATCGTCAGTGTAAGTAACTGCCACTGCCGGCATGCCACCTCTTGCAGTAATTTCACTGTTGTGCATATACACTTTACCAGTAGGATTAGTAAAAGATGCCGGAGAAGTTGCAACGGTTGATTGTGACTTTGCTGAACGGCTTAATTGCGCAGCGTTCATAGTGGTGGTTGTTTGTGCAGTTGCCTGAAAACATAAACCTCCTACAAGTAATAATGAGAGTGTAAGTTTTTTCATTTAATAATTGGTTAGTTTGTTTGGGTATTTTTTTAATTGATAATTCTAAGTTGAATTTAATATAAGAAGCGCTTTTTCAAGTAGTCAGAATTTAATTTTAGAAGGCAGCAATGAAAGTCAATGGACAAAGCTTTAATCTCTAAACAAATAATAAAGTACTCGATTTAATTAATTCACGAAATTAAGAAAAATGTATCGGTAGAAATGGAAAAGTAAAGATAAATCTATGAACAATTATCATTTCTCTTTTTTTAATCATATACTATTGATTTTTAATTATTTCTAACTTTTTTCTAGCAAGATTTAAGTTGTGCAATTGACTATTTTATTCAATTTTTCATTGTTCTTCCAGCCATCGGCTTAGAAAAACGTCATATACGTACCACCTTCCCTCTTCTTCAAAAACCATTTCCTTGTCCTGCATAGCCAATAAGGAGGTTTGAACTGAACTGGGCGTTCCTAAATTGTAACGCTTAATAAACTCTCCACTCATCACTTTTTTTGCACCTTTTTCTTTTGCAATACCATTCAATAAATTCCATTGATTACTAGTAAGTAGTTTTCGGTAATTGAAATAAACCGATTTGTTTTCTTGCAATATTTCTTGAAATAATCTTTCTACATACCATTCATCCGGATTCTTAATTCCTCGAGCAAAAAGTCGATTACAAACCAACTGAACATAATACGTATGATGCCTGCAAAAATCTAAGATGCGGTCGGCACTTTCGATGGAGAGTTTACGTTTTGATTCTGCGAATTTTTTAATAATAAACTCCACATAGTTTTCGTGTTCAATGGGTCCTAATTCCATCATGTCTGTACTTTGATAAAACGGTCGGCCATGATCGCTAAACATAGCTTGTAGTATTTTGCTATGACTGCCTGAAAAAATGAAACGAATATTTTTAGATCGTTGCACAAAGGTGCGAAGTAAAGCTTCTGTATTTTTCTCTTTGTACTCTGTAATTTGTTGGAATTCATCGAGGGCAATCACAATATTTTGTCCACTTCTTTCTATGTAGGAAAATATTTGATCAAGGCTATGTTCGGCTTGGAAATTTGCATCTAAAGTGAATTCAATAGCAGGGGCTCCACTTACAGGATCATATTGTATAACAGGCCGTAAATGCGTAAAGAAATTGCTGAGTTCGCGCATCAATTTGATGTGATTAGCATCCAGTTTTCCAATTGTATATTTTGCTAAATAACGAATGAGGTCTGCTTGCGATTGAGTAGGATATAAATCAATGTAAAAAGTTTTTATCCCTTTCTTGCTCTTGAGCTTTTCAAAAACATGTTGGATCAATCCCGTTTTACCCATTCTTCGTAAAGCCGTCAACGTGGTATTGCGACCATTGCGAATGGCTTCTACTAGTCGCACTGTTTCTTCTTCACGATCACAAAAGTTTTCGGGACCTTGATAACTGATCACGGGGAAGGGGTTTTGATTTTGATCCATTTTACAATATTACGCATTTTCCGTAATGTAAATGAGGTAATTTAGTAAAATTGACATTTCTTCCTGTTTTCTTTGAAAATGAGAGCCTCGCTTACCTTCCCATTTCATTTAATTTGACTCCCATTTACCTCCATTAAATTTTTCATCTTTGTAGTGTGAAAAAAACCAGTCCAACGAGGTTTCTCCTGCTCTTCTTGCTTATTTACAGGGCTTTATATCGGATGATCGAAAAGTTCGATTTGAAGAAGTATTGGCAGAAAGAACCCGGCACATTACCTGTGTTCTGGAGAATATTGTTGACGCGCATAATGCCAATGCTGTGATTCGTACCTGCGAGTGTTTTGGGATTCAGGATATTCATGTTATCGAAAATGAAAATCGATTTAAAGCCGCTAAGAAAGTATTACAAGGAGCTCATAAATGGTTGAGCATTTTAAAATACAAAGAGG
>CAIXTT010000237.1 GCA_903922455.1 uncultured Bacteroidota bacterium
GGTCGAAAATTTTGCGTGCGTCCTGGGAAAGAGAAATGCTTTTACAAAGGCGACTATTTGCAGGGAAAAAAAGGCAAGCTCTTGGAAGAACTTTTTTACGATATCCTGGTCTAAAATATTCAGGATTCTACGCAGATTGTATGCGATGAAAATGCGTCCAACATCTGCACTGGCCCCAACAAAAAGATCGATGATACGTACTTCGTTTTCCTGATCCACAAACTGATCTAACGAATCCGGAAAAAGAATTTGTTGGCGTTTTCTAAAGATTGCTTCGAATATTGAACAATAAAATCCTCTTTCTCAGCCATTTTTCAATTCATTCCAAAACTGAGTTGAAGAAATCACATTTCCAGTATCGATGTCATCAATTCCATGTTGCAACATTTTTTGTTGGTTTTCTGATAAGTCATCCCACCAATCAACTTTAGATTTTGATTTTTTTAGACAATCAAGAAACTCAATAATATTTTCATCTGAAAGCTTATTAATCCAAGCAATCAAATCAAGTTTCTTTTTGTTGAGTTCTGCTGTTGACATATTTTTAGTTGATTTATAACAAAGATAAAGACTTTAATGAATCTATCAAATCTATTTGCTTCGTCATTTAACTTGAACGTATTGGTAGGATGATTAAGTAAAGCAGATTGTTTATGTGCATTGCCCATAACGTCAGTCCGTCTAATAACTCCCTTTACTTAACAAATATAGCTGATTTAAAGCCCGCACAAGCAAGGTTAATACAAATTAATAGTGCAGTTGGTCGAAAATTTTGCGTGCGTGCTGGGAAAGAGAAATGCTTTTACAAAGGCGACTATTTGCAGGAAAAAAAGGCAAGCTCTTGGAAGAAATTTTTTAGGATATCCTGGTCTAAAATATTCAGGATTCTACGCAGATTGTAAGCGATGAACATGCATCCAACATCTGCACTGGCCCTTTTCTTGCCCTTACATTGCATATAGCAACTCTAAATTTTTGCTTAACCCTTACTATAAAAAAGTAACTCTGTTCTAATAGCTTTTAATGAGGTCTTATTAAACCATCCATCACTAATATTATAATTAAATAGATGTTGTGCAACGGTCACCGATGTTGCACTAAACCACGCCTTGCGTGGTAGCTTTTAATATTGTTGTTGTTTTTATCCTTCGTTCAAAGATAACCAAATAGTGGAAGTTGTTGTAAACGTCTAGATAATAAAAAAAACAAATGCACCTAATGATTTACAACCATTAGTATAAAGGGCCTGCACCCAAGTGGATGGCTTTGAGGCGATGTCTCGCCGATTAGAACGTCGAATGAACACCCAGCGACGAAGTGATAGCACCATGCGGTCAGCGAAGCAAAGCCGGCAGGTGTTAATGCGAATATCGAATGTTTGTTGAACCACATCCCGATAGCTAGAGGTGTCAAAAGTTGGTGGTTCTCTCGTTTGTATCATTCCGCTGTGTCGTTTTTAAAACTATCCAATAACGTTTTGGGCTTGGCGAAGGTGGCGTCCCGCAGCGCCGTCGGCAAGCCTTTGGCGGCCGATGGATAGCTATCGGGATTCATCACAAACCTGCCTGCATCCCTTTCGCTATAGCTTGTGCCTCCGATAAAGCTTGAGCGACATGAGGTCAGCGACATGCGGTCAGCGAAGCAAAGCCGGCAGGTGTTGATGCGCTAGTTTTTATTTATTTGTCAAACGAGTACAAATTTTAGAAATAGAGCGAAACTGTATGTCATAACAGTTCGCCCCATTTTTTCTGTATAATTTTATTACTGTAATTGAACAGTTGTGCAGGTATTAGCAGAAAAAGTTACTAAGCCAGAATAATACTCAACCCCTGTTTGGTCTTCGACACTATAGGTATATGATTTAGTTTTATCACTACCTAAATCAATCACTACTGTCACAGAACTAGTTTGTCCGCAATTTGGTGCACCTGTCCAAAACACTGACGCAGCAGAAGAACCCACTAATGTTCCATTAACATAGTAAGTCAAAGCGGTTGCACCATCACCTAATAAAAAGTTTGCTTCAGCTTGGTCATACCAAAAAACAATACCCCCTTCATAAACACAGGTACCATCATCTTCTTCGGCAGCAGAATTAAAATTCTTGCTGTCTACGTCCACACAACCTTTAATTTTATCCTTTTTACAGCTATGAAAAATTGATACTCCTCCTATTAAAAACAGGTACACGATTAATGCAATTACTTTTTTCATGTTCATTTTGTTTTTGTTTTTTTATATTAATTTAATTTTTCCTTCTTTTTACCTAAAATTAGGAGAAGCATGGGGCATTTAATAAATACATGAATTTCGAAATAAATATTCGATAAAAGCTATATTTGATTGCATTGCCTTCATGCTCTCCTAAAATTATTAATTATGTAACCGTTTCAAATTATTAAATGAAAGATTAAGCGTTTGTATTTTTAAAAACGTTAGTTATTATTTAATTATAAATTTAAATTATCATTGTAAGTATTATTGTGTCCAATTAAATTGTTTTCCAAAGACAAACAATTTGTTTGACAATTTGGGTCATTCATTAGGAAAATTGAAAATTTTGACCATACTTGTCACAATTTTAAAAATATGCACAACCAAAATAAAATATTAAGAGTCCTGCAACTCATAAATTTACTTAAAACTAAACCTGCAAAAAGTATTCGGCACCTCGCTGAAGTAATTAATAGCACACAAAGGACGATTTATCGATATATTGATCTGTTAGCCGAATTAGGCTTTCATATAGAAAAAGATAATTCTAACCGATTTTTTATTGAAGCAAACGAAAAAAACAATGATCTTGATTTTAACATTGAAGAAATTCAATTTCTAAATCAACTAGTACAAACCGCAGGAAAAGATAGTATGCTTAAAGATTCCATCCTTAAAAAACTTTATATTGTTTCCGATATACAAATTAATTCGCAGCATTTGTTGAAGGCGCATCTTGGTAAGATCATTGAGTTATTGTCAAAAGCAATTCTATCCAAAAAGCAAGTAATATTAAGGAAATATCATAGTGTAAACTCCAGCATTATCAGTGATCGACTTGTCGAACCTATTTCATTTACTGACAACTTTCAAAGTCTTGCTGCTTATGAAATAAAAACCGGAGAGAATAAATATTTTAATATTGAACGTATCAGTGCTATTGAAATCACTAAACATTCTTTCAAATTTACTTTACTACATAAATTCGTTACTCCAGATGTGTTTGGATTTTCTGAAACGAAAAAGGAATATCAAATCGAACTCCTTATGACTTTAAGAGTATATATTTTATTAAAGGAAGAATACCCGATGACTACTCCATTGCTAAAATTCGACAAAACAAATAAATTATATAATTTCAAAGCTACTGTATATAGCTTAAAACCCATAACCCGATTTGTTTTAGGCTTTCTAAATGAAATTACAGTTGTTGGATCTAAGGAGTTTAAAGCACACCTAAGAAATCATGTGGATACGTTGCTAAAGGGAAATGAATAATTTTTTTAATCATAAAAAGATTTTTAAAAACTAATTCTAAACAAATACTTCTCAGAAAAATTGCACTTATAAATTGAACTGTGTTGTAGAACCTTGGATTGAGTAAATATTAGCACTAAATTGAATCCTGTATTTGTAAGTCTCAATGAATCTAAGGATTTTACTATAACGATAAATCGATATTATGTTTATGCCGGTATCGGGTTGCTTTCGCTAGCTTTTGTCTTAAAGGATCCATGTGATATTTTATAAAGTCGATTTTGGTTCAGTGCAATTGTTAAAAGCTTGTCTTTAATCGGTTCGTCATCAATAATCAAGTTTTTGTTTTCTGCATAAAATTTCAACATTGCTTCAAAATCAAAATTTTCAGGGGATAATTCAATAGGACCTTTTATATATGAGGCTTCTGAATGGCCGTAAATTCCGTATTTGATTGTGCCATGATGAAAGTCAACAAAAATTTGTAAATCGAGAAATTGTCAAGCCGACCAAAAAGCATGGCTATGACCATCGAGTATTGAAAGTGTGTATGAAAACTAAAAACAAATTTTTAATGATGATTTTATAAGCGAAAAAATTTGTCGACTAAGCTTTAAAATGAGAA
>CAIXTT010000238.1 GCA_903922455.1 uncultured Bacteroidota bacterium
GTCGTCACGGCTACCAAATCAATAAAAAATCGAATAAAAAATTTATCCCCTAGTTTGTCAAACAATTCTAAATCCATAATTATGCTCTGTTTTGAATGTTTTTAATGAGTAATTGTTGTTTCTTAAATAGATTTTGTTTTAATGTTGGACGCAAAAGTGAAAGTCCGAGACAATATTTAGAAATGGAAGAAGGTTGAATTCTTCGCTTTTTCATTTCATTAATAAAAGCAGAAGGGGCTTTACTCCCTTGCTTCACTTCAGCTACAATAATATTTTCAAATTTTACATTGCTTTTATCATCTAAAAACTGAAGGTTTAAATCCAGGGTCATTCTTTCTGGTGGATTTAAACTAACAAGTGTAATTCGATTAAAATTGATGCAAGATGAACACTGCCACTCACCCTGCTCCTTTTGTGTAACCTCTCTAAAAAATGTCAGCTGATCAGGATGTAATGACTTTTCGAATTGAACTGTTTTCTTTCTCGATTTTATGGTTCGGCCTTTATTAGTCTTCGCTTTTACTTCGATAAAACTAATGGACGAACTTCCATAACGACGTAATCGTAATTTATAACGACTACCACGTTGGTTATGGTGATTGAGATACAAACTCAAATCGCAATCATCAAAATACAAGGTTTCGTACAAATGCATCTTCGTTCCATTAATGTTCAAGATAGAATACTCTTTCAATAGAGAATTCAAGACCTCTTCTAAAAGATGGGCATGGAAGATATACTTTGTATCAATTCTATTCGTCAACGCCACTTCATCCATCTCTTTTAAAGAGATAGGTGGGAATTGGGCTAACTGTTGTTGCAAATCCATCAATCTACAAATTTACTGTAGTCACAGTAGGCAGGTTTACTTCTGATTTGTTCTTTTTTATTTCTGCATTTAAAAAAATAGGCACCTCCTTACCAAAATTAGTTAAGACGGTATCTTCGGTGTAGACAAATATTCTATACTTCCCTTTTCTCAGAAATTCGAATTTGAAACTTCCATCAAAACTGGTACGTGTACGATCATCGATAGTGGTGTTGTCATCACCATAAATGATATAAACATCTTTTTCAAGCGCTGCTTTATCTGAATAAATGGTTGGAAAAGCAGTATACGTTCTTTCTAAAATTTTACCTTGAATGACCGAGTTTCCTCCTTCGCCTGCTTCCTTTTTACAGGCAGTCATCAGACACAGAAACCCGAGGCTAATAAGTAGTTGTTTCATGTTATTGAATTGGTTTACGATTTTACAAAAAATTAATGTGAAATAGACGTTTTGATAACAATAAATTTACTTCGTTTAATGGAACAAACCAATTAAAAATCAATGATTCAAGCAATCAAATGATTTATTATGTAATTTCATCGCCATAACAGAGTTAAATTGATAACCCATGATCCTTTCTTTGATAGCTGCCGTCGACAAAAACCTTGGTATTGGCAAGGGCAATCAGCTTTTATGGCACCTGCCTGCCGATCTGAAATACTTTAAAAAAATCACAAGTGGAAATACAGTGATCATGGGTCGGCTGACTTATGAATCCATTGGCAAGGCTTTACCAAATCGTAGAAATATTGTACTTTCCAGGAACAAAGATTTTGTAGCTGAAGGATGCGAAGTGATGGAAGATTTATTCTCAGCCATTAAATCATGCAAGAAGAACGAAGAGATTTTTATTATTGGCGGCGCAACCATCTACCGACAAGCCATTCAGGTGGCCGACAAAATTTATTTAACGAGAGTGGAAACTACGAAAGACGCCGATGTATTTTTTCCTGAATTTAGCTTAAGCGGTTGGAAGATGGTGAATATGGAAATGCATAAAGCGGATGAAAAAAATAAGTATAATTATACTTTTAGTATTTATGAGCGCATCGGTTAGGATACGAATTACGAATCTTTACGAATGTACGAATTTGAATTAAAATTTTGCTTCGCAGTTCTACGGGACGCGAAAGTGCGAAAAGCACGAAAATCGAAGTAAATACTGAAAGGTAACATAGAAGCTAGAAGCTAAAAGCTAAAAGCTAAAAGCTAAAAGCTAAAAAACATGATTCGAAGTCAAATACAAATTTCACAACAGACACCATTCAGTGCAACATCCCTAAAGATCTACGCTACCTTCAGCTGCTTAATGGTCGAGCTATTTAGTTTTTCGTTAGCATAAGCTAAAGTGATGTTAAAATCTTTAGCTGATTTTCCACTGGGAACTTCAAACATAGCGTCTAACATGATTGCCTCACAAATACTGCGAAGACCACGTGCACCTAATTTGAATTCTACTGCTTTGGTCACAATTAAATCGAGAGCGTCGTCATCAAAAGTAAGCTTTATGTTTTCCATATCGAACAACTTCTGATATTGGCGGGTTAATGCATTTTTAGGTTCAGTTAAAATACGACGTAATGCAGAAGCATCTAACGCAGCTAAATGAGTAATCACAGGTAAACGACCAATTAACTCAGGAATTAATCCAAATGTTTTTAAGTCGACCGGACTCACATATTGCACCAAGTTATCGTGGTCAATTTGAGTCTCGGTTTTTTGAGAATAGCCAATGGCATTGGCTTGAAGTCGGCGATTAATGATTTTATCGATGCCATCAAAAGCACCTCCACAAATGAATAAAATATTTTGAGTGTTAATCGGAATCAACTTTTGCTCTGGATGTTTTCTTCCTCCTTGCGGTGGCACATTCACAACCGAACTCTCTAACATTTTCAACAATCCTTGTTGAACACCTTCACCAGATACATCACGAGTAATAGATGGGTTATCGCTCTTGCGAGCGATCTTGTCAATCTCATCGATGAAAACAATTCCTCTCTCAGCAGCAGCCACGTCGTAATCGGCGTTCTGCAATAAACGGGCGAGAACGTGTTCTACATCTTCTCCCACATAACCCGCTTCCGTTAAAACAGTAGCATCGGCAATGCAAAATGGCACTTTTAATAATTTAGCAATGGTACGTGCTAATAATGTTTTTCCAGTTCCCGTCTCCCCTACCATCACGATATTCGATTTTTCCAACTCCACATCATCCTTTCCGATTTTGCTTTTATGGATGAGTCGCTTGTAATGGTTATAA
>CAIXTT010000239.1 GCA_903922455.1 uncultured Bacteroidota bacterium
GATGGAAATAAAATCGAGTGCGATGGATTTGACAGCTTCAGGAACTCATTCTTTTGAAAATATTGTCGACTACAAATTGCAACTTGATCTTTCACAACTTCTTGGACGTAAAGTAAAAGCGCAAAATTCAGAGTTCGGTATCATTGAAGACGACGGTTTGGGCCGAATGCGAATTTTCTTAAGTATGAAGGGTCCTTTGGCGAATCCCAAAATTACGTACGACCGCAAGGCCATCGAACAGAAAATCGTTCAAGAAATAAAGCAGGAAAAACAAGATTTGAAAAAGATTTTGAATAAGGAATTTGGTTGGTTTAAGAAGGATACCGCCGTCAACAAAGCACCGGTCAATACTCCTAAGAAAAAGGAAGAACTGGAGTTGGAACTGGATGAAGAGTAGCCAAACTTTTTTAAATCAATCATTATCACTTATATCCTTCTTCATAAGCATCTCAATGTTTCGTCTTTTGAAGGTTCATCATTTGAATTAAAGCCCTATTTTTGCCCTAGATTTTGAAGTAGTGAATATTTACACCCGTAAGCAGCGCTGGAAATTGGTCCTTTTAATTATGGCTTTACTCATTGGAGTAGGCTCGCTCTTGTATACCAATCAATTGGTTAAAAAATTGTCAGAAGAGGAACGTAAGAAAGTAGAACTCTGGGCCGAAGCTACCCGCCAAATTTCCGACATCAACGCCGAACCTGGCGATATCAGTTTTGCATTGTCTGTGCTTACGGATAATAATACCGTCCCCGTAATTCTTACTGACGAAGCAAATAATATTATCTCCACCCGAAATTTGGATTCTTTGCGCTTAGAGGACTCGCTGTATTTGTCGAGCGAGCTTGTTATCATGAAGGAACAACATCCTTCCATTGATATTTCCTTCGCTGCCGATCAAAAAAATTTTATTTTTTACAAAGATTCTTATCTCCTCACACAATTGCGCTATTATCCTTTTTTCCAACTTGCCGTAATTACCTTGTTTTTGATTGTATCGTACCTAGCATTTTCAACGTCGCGCAAAGCAGAACAAAATCAGGTATGGGTAGGGATGGCGAAGGAAACAGCACATCAGTTGGGAACACCATTGTCATCACTGATGGCCTGGTTGGAATATTTGAAATCGAAGCCGCAACCGGAAGAACATCTTCTCGAAATTGAAAAAGATATAGAACGTCTCAATACAATCACCGAACGTTTTTCTAAGATTGGTTCTGCTCCCGCTTTGAAAAAGGAAAACATGACGAAGGTGATTGAAGATGCCATCGACTATATTCGTACAAGAGCTTCTTCGCGAGTGAATTTTAAGTTGGAAAATTTTCAGAATTATGATGTGGATGCGCCTCTAAATGTACATTTATTCGATTGGGTACTCGAAAATCTTTTCAAAAACGCGATTGATGCCATGAGCGGCGAAGGTGAAATTAGTATTCGTATCACCGATCAAAATCAATTTGTGTACCTCGATATTAGTGATACCGGTAAGGGTGTTCCAAAGTCGAAGTACAAAACTATTTTTAAGCCAGGGTATACAAGCAAAAATCGCGGTTGGGGCTTAGGACTTTCTCTTTCTAAAAGAATTGTAGAAGAGTACCATGGCGGTCAAATTTTTGTGAAGAGTTCTGACCTTAACAAAGGAACTACTTTTAGAATCGTGTTAAAGAAAACGTAATTCAGAAAAGGAAGTTTAAGAGATTTGACTTTTCCCTATGAGGCTTAGTTAAAATTAAAGGGATATTCATTTTTGAACCTCTAGTGCACTTAGTGATCTTTTTTCTCTAGTGTTGAAAAAACGATGAGTTGAGTTTATGACCAATTGTAATTATGTACTAGCCCAATTTTTACCGACCTAAATAGACTTTTACATACTACGAAGGCCGCGCCGAAGTTGTACGTTTTAAGGGATTGGGTTATTCTCGATGTAGCTTCAGTATAATACCATTCGCCTTCTTTTTTGGAAGTTTTACGGAATAGATTTTTTCTTTTGCGATTTCTTCAATATTTATTTCTAAATTCGAAAATCAAAAATTGGTTTATGAAATCTATCAAATCTTTATCGCTGTTTTTTTTCACTTTCTTATGGGTGAATACGCTGCAAGCACAACAGTTAAATTTCTCATGGGCAAATGCTATGGGAGCGCCGAACACCATTGGTAGTGCCTCGGCCGTGGGAATTAGTATTGCTCACGATAATTTTGGAAATGTATTTTTAGCAGGTACTTTTCAAGATACGATTGACTTTGATCCAGGACCTGGAACTACTTGGGTAGCATCCACAGGTGCATATGATATTTTCATTGCTAAA